>JAZNWX010000200.1:0-8803 GCA_045593575.1 Eubacteriales bacterium
ACGCTTTTTTCTTTGGCATTATAGCCACAAAGAAAAAAGCTTTGCAAAAAAGAAATGGCGTTTTTTCGCCTACGCGGCGGGCGACCGCTTTTGAAAAAGCGGTGCAAAACACTCGCTTTAGTCAGTGCTTACACAGCAGCAAACCCATATTTTTTAACACACATTTAATTATTTTGTCGAAATTTATATCATTTTTCAAAAACCTCTTGCAATTACAGATGTAATATGTTATAATAACTCGGTTAAAAAATAAAGAAAATATATGCCAAAATCATATATACTTATCCAGAGTGGCGGAGGGACGTGCCCTGTGAAACCACAGCAACCTACTTTACAGCAAGGTGCTAATTCCCGAGAGATGAGAATTTTATTTCGTGTCCTCGGCCTGCCGAGGCTTTTTTAGTGCTTGTTTTTTCGGTTTTTTGTGATTTTGGCTATAAAAAGAAAGGAATTTTCAAAAATGAAGAAGGTATTATTTACTTCCGAGTCCGTTACTGAAGGACATCCCGACAAAATCTGCGACAAGATCTCCGACGCGGTTCTTGACGCACTTCTTGAGCAGGATCCAAACAGCCGTGTTGCTTGTGAAACCTGCTGCACAACAGGTCTTGTAATGATTATGGGCGAGATCACAACAAAGGCAGTTATCGACTATCAGAAAATCGTTCGTGAAACCGTAAGAGAAATCGGCTATGACAGAGCAAAATACGGTTTTGACTGCGATTCCTGTGCTGTGCTCAGCTCAGTTCACGAGCAGTCACCCGACATCGCTCTCGGTGTTGACAAATCACTTGAAGCTAAAAACGGTGAAATCGCAGACAAATACGATACGGGTGCCGGCGACCAAGGTCTCATGTTCGGCTTTGCCTGTGATGAAACCCCTGAGCTTATGCCCCTTCCAATCTCTCTTGCACACAAGCTCGCTATTCAGTTGACCGCTGTAAGAAAGAATCACACACTCGATTATCTCCGTCCCGACGGCAAAACTCAGGTAACGGTTGAATATCAAGATGATGTGCCCGTTAGAGTTGACACGGTAGTTATTTCAACTCAGCACTCCGACTCCGTAACCCTTGAGCAGATCAGAGATGACCTTATAGCAAACGTAATCAACCCCATCCTCCCCGCAAACCTTATTGACGGGGAAACAAAGATTTACATCAACCCCACAGGACGTTTCGTTGTTGGCGGCCCCGCAGGTGACAGCGGTCTTACAGGCAGAAAGATCATTGTTGATACATACGGCGGTTATTCACGTCACGGTGGCGGTGCCTTCTCGGGAAAGGATCCCACAAAGGTTGACCGTTCAGCTTGTTATGCAACAAGATATATCGCAAAGAATATTGTAGCTGCAGGACTTGCAAAGAAGTGTGAGGTTCAGCTTGCATACGCAATAGGAGTTGCAAAGCCCGTTTCCGTTATGATTGATACCTTTGGAACAGGTGTGGTTGATGAAAAGCTCATTTCCGAGGCAGTTCAAAAGCACGTTGACTTGCGTCCTGCCGCAATAATAGACAGATTCCAGCTTTGCCGCCCCATTTACAGTGCAACAGCTGCATACGGACACATGGGACGTGAAGATATAGATGCTCCCTGGGAAGCAAGAGACCTTGCTCCCGTGCTTAAAGCAGAGCTGTTAAAGTAATTTTAAGACCTCAAATGAAAATTTGAGGTCTTTTTGAAAATATTTGAAAGGAGAACACCGATGGAACAAAGCTTTAATACCGAAAACGGATTTGAATCCCTTGAGGGCTCGGTTGAATATATTATCTACTCAAACGAAGAAAACGGATATACCATTCTTGAAATGACGGTCGGCAAGGGTGAAACTGTTACTGCTGTCGGTGTTATGCCATACGTTGGTGAAGGAGAAAACCTCAAGGTTTACGGGAAATGGGTGCATAATCCCAAATACGGCAGACAGTTTTCCGTTTCCTCTTACGAAAAGGTGATGCCCGCTGACGCACTTTCAATTTTACGTTATCTCGCCTCAGGTGCAATCAAGGGAATAGGCCCCAAAACTGCTCAAAAAATAGTTGATATTTATGGGGATGACACCTTTGACGTCATCGAAAACCATCCCGAATGGCTCTCTGAAATTCCGGGAATAAGTGCAAAAAAAGCACGTGAAATAGGCGAAAACTTTAACAAGAGTGCAGGAATGAGAAGCACAATGATGTTCTTCCGTGACTATTTCGGAGCAGCACTCACAATGAAAATATATAAAAAATGGGGTTCAAAGTCCGTTGAAATGGCAAAAATGAACCCATATATCCTCTGCGAGCAAATAGACGGCATCGGCTTTGAAAAAGCGGATAATATGGCAAGGTCACTTGGATTTGAGAAGGATGGCATTGACAGAGTATGCTCGGGCATAGTTTATATGATGAAATATCGCATAACCCACAACGGACACGTCTGTCTGCCCGAGAATCAGGTCATTGACGATGGTGCGGATCTGCTCGAGGTAGAGAAGGACCACGTAAAAATTGCCCTTTCGGCTCTTTATTATCAGAACAAGCTGCGTGCTGTGACCTATGACGGTGTAAAATACGTCTATGAAAGAGAGAGCTATGAGGCAGAGAAGTACATCGCACGAAAGCTCGATTTACTTGACAAGGTTTGTGCCTCTGTTGATGCACGTGATATGAATGCATTCATTCTCAAGGAGGAATCAAGAAGCGGAATCGCTTATGCTCCCTTGCAGAAAAAGGCGATCATCTCATCGCTTGAATCAGGAGTTATGATCCTTACAGGCGGTCCCGGAACGGGTAAAACCACGGTTGTCCGTGCACTTATTGAGATATTTGACAGTATGGGCTATTCCGTAGCTCTTGCGGCACCAACGGGACGTGCGGCAAACAGAATGAGCGAGGCGACCTCTCGCGAGGCAAAGACAATTCACCGCCTGCTTGAGATGGATTTTTCGGAAAATATATACGGAACCTTCGCTCGAAACGAAAACAATCTTCTTGATGAAGAGGTAATTATCGTTGACGAGGCATCAATGATTGATCAGAATCTGATGTACTCGCTGCTGAAGGCAATAAAGCCGGGTGCAAGACTCATAATCATCGGTGACAGCGACCAGCTACCGTCAGTTGGTGCGGGCAACGTGTTAAGAGATATAATCAAGGGCGAAAGGTTTGCAACAATAAAGCTCAACGAGATATTCCGTCAGGCAAGTGAAAGCCTGATTGTAACAAATGCTCACGCAATAAACAGGGGCGAGATGCCCGATCTGTCGGCTAAAAACAAGGATTTCTTCTTCCTTCCAAGACGGAGCAATTCCGATATTGCCCTGACCGTTGCAGATCTTTGCAAAAACCGTTTGCCAAAGGCATACGGAGTGAGGGCGACCTCGAATATTCAGGTTATCTCCCCCTCTCGCAAGGGCGAGGCAGGAACTGAGAATCTTAACGTTTTACTGCAAAAAATGCTCAATCCCGAGCAATTCGGCAAAAAAGAATATAAATACAGACAAATAGTTTTCCGTCAGGGCGATAGAGTTATGCAGATAAAGAATAACTACGACATATCCTGGGCAAAGGATGACGGAACCGAGGGCAACGGAATTTTCAACGGTGACATCGGATTTATTTGCGATATTGACCACAAAAATCAATCGATGGAGATCGTTTTTGACGACAGACGTGTCAAATATGATTTTTCATACCTTGAGGAGCTTGAACACGCCTATGCCATAACCGTTCACAAGAGTCAGGGAAGCGAATATCCGATAGTTATTATCCCTGCATACCGTGCTCCCGAGATGCTCCTGACAAGAAATATGCTCTATACAGCTGTAACAAGAGCACAGAATATGGTTATTGTAGTTGGCGATGAGAGCATTGTAAAAACTATGGTGGATAATAACAAGCAGTCTCTCAGATATACGGGGCTTGCTCGTCTTTTTGGTGATAAAAATGAAGATAAATAACTTGATAAGCAACCTTTTGTTCCCGCCAAAATGTGCAAATTGTGACGAGTTTCTTGACGTTTCACTTGCAGAAAAGCAAAGGGAGTCACTTTGTCCGTCCTGCAGATTGTATTATGAAAGCGAAAAACTGAGGGAGTGCAGCATTTGCGGTCTTTCGATGGAATTTTGCCGCTGTATGCCCAAAAATATGAGCAAAGCACAATGCTCATCACTCTTAAAGCTGATTACATACAGAGCGAATGATGAGAACTTGCCGATAAGAAAATTTGTTTATTCTGTAAAGCACAAAGATTATCGGGCAAATTTTGATTTTATAGCCGAGCAGATGAAAAAGCTTCTTATACTTGAAATGCGTGCTGCGTCGCTGATGCCAAGCGATTGTATTATTACGTTTTTGCCGCGTTCCCACAAAAACAAGGCAAAGGACGGATTTGATCAGAGCTTTAGGCTCGCAAGGGCACTTGCGGATATTACGGGAATTGAATTTGTCAGTTGCTTTCGCAGAAAATTCAGAACAACCGAGCAGAAAAAGCTCAACACCTATGAAAGACGGCTTAATATGCGTTCAGCATACAAGCCAAGAAGGGTGGAAGATAAAATCAAAGACAAGACCGTGATTCTTGTCGATGACATAGTAACAACCGGTGCTTCAATGGCATCCTGTGCTCGTATTGCATTTTCAATGGGAGCATATGCAGTTATAGGTGTTTGCCTTGGATACACCGAAAAAAATCACAAAAATAAAATGTAAATACATTGATTTGTTTTCGACTATATGATATAATAGATATATTAAGCTAATATACTTGAAGGGAGTGAACGGAATGTCCGGGAAAAACTTAATAACAACCGACGTTGGCATTGATCTTGGAACAAGCTCCGTTCTCGTCTATGTCAAGGGAAAGGGAATCGTTCTCCGTGAGCCGAGTGTTGTGGCAATAGACAACGACACGGGCAAAATCGTTCGTATCGGCAAAGAAGCTCAGCAGATGCTTGGCAGAGCACCCGAGAATATTTCCATAATCCGACCTCTTAAGGACGGTGTAATAAGTCAGTACAGCATTACACTTAAAATGCTTAAATATTTTATCTCTCACGCGTGCGGGCCAACACTTATTCGTCCGCGTGTAATGATATGTGTGCCCGCAGGCATCAACGAAGCGGAGGAAATGACCGTTATCAACGCAGCAAATCAGGCGGGGGCACGTCAGACTCTCTTGATTGAAGAGCCCGTGGCTGCCGCAATAGGTGCGGGAATTGATATAAACGGGCCTTCGGGCAATATGGTCGTTGACATCGGCGGCGGAACAACCGATATTGCAGTTATTTCTTACGGTGGAGTTGTTGTTTCCGAGTCGATAAGAATCGCGGGCAATGAGCTTGATGAGGCGATAATGTCATATATGAGAAAAAAATATAAGGTACTTATCGGCGAGCGAACAGCAGAGGAAATAAAAATCAAGGTTGGCAAGGTTTTTGATGCTCCCTATAAAAAGCAGCTCGAGATGAACGTCAAGGGCAGATGTCTGATAAAGGGACTCCCCAAAACGGTCACATTCCACGCAAATGAAACTCTTGATGCTCTTATGGAGCCACTCACAGCCATAATTGACACAATTTGTCTTGTCATTGAAAGAACTCCACCCGAGCTTCTTGGCGATATATACAGAAACGGAATCGTGCTTACGGGCGGCGGTGCAAGGCTGACCGGACTTGATAAGCTCATTGAAAAAACCACGGGAATACGTGCTTACGTTGCAAAGGATCCCGTTTCGTGCGTGGCTGTCGGAACAGGAAAGTCAATCGAAGATCTTGAGGGCGGCGCTCTCGGATTCCTCAGCAGCTTCGGAAACAATTGATAAATATTAAAATCACGAAGGATTCTTCGTGATTTTTGTAAAGGAGATAAATTAATATGGCACAACAGTTAATTACAAAAGGATATAAGCCCGAGAGGGCACTCGCCTTCTTTGAGGAGCTTTGCAAAATTCCTCACGGTTCAGGAAACGAAGAAGCAATTGCAAAATATATTGAGAACTTTGCAAAGGAAAGAAATCTTTTCGTTATCCGCGATGCAAACAATAACGTTTTTATTAGAAAAAATGCAAGTACGGGCTATGAAAACGCACCCGCTTATCTGCTTCAGGGACATACCGATATGGTCTGTGCAAAGCTCACGACCTCAAATCACGATTTTGAAAAAGATGCACTGGATCTCTATATGGAGGACGGCTGGCTCAGAGCTCGCGGAACGACACTTGGCGGAGATGATGGAATTGCAGTTGCGTTTATGCTTGCACTCCTTGACGGGGAAATAGAAAATCACCCCACAATCGAATGTCTTTTCACGGTCGAAGAGGAAACAGGTCTTGGCGGTGCAGAGAGCTTTGATTATTCGGTGGTAACTTCAAAGAAGATGATAAATCTCGACTCCGAGAGTGAGGGCGAGGTCTGTGCGGGCTGTGCCGGCGGGGTAAGGAGCAAAATTGAATTTGTCCCCGAGCTTGGAGCTTCAAGCCGTGACGTGATAACCCTCACCATTGACGGACTGTTTGGAGGTCACAGCGGTGTTGAGATCAACTGTGGACGTGCAAATGCCATTCTTATGGCGGTAAATATTCTTAGCGAAATTGCAAAGGAGCAGGGCTTGGCTCTCATCTCCCTTATTGGAGGAGAGAAGGACAACGCAATCCCCCGTATGTGCGAGGCAAAATTTGTTGTTGAAGATTCATCAAAGGCGATTACAACGATTGAAAAGCTCGATGAAAAAATACGTCATACCCTTTGTGAAGCGGACGCAGGGCTTAAAATATCCGTTGACGTGGAAAGCGACGTTGAAAGTATTGAAACACTCAAGGATGGCGACAAGCTGCTTTCGCTTATCGGTTCTCTTAAAATCGGTGTGCTTTCTATGAGCGCCCATCTTGAAGGGCTCGTTGAATTTTCAAGAAATCTCGGCGTTATAGAGATCAACAGAAACGGAGCATATATCACTTATTCATCCCGTTCGTCCAAAGAGGAGCAAATCGACCTTTCAATTTCAGAGGTTGATGCACTCGTTGCCAAGCTTTCGGCAAACGTGCGTCACACGGGCAGATATCCCGGTTGGGATTTTCTTCCCGAAAGCGAGCTTCGTGACACGTATATAAGAAAATTCAAGGAGATTTTCGGTGGGGACGTGCAAACCGTGGTTATCCACGCAGGACTTGAATGCGGAATAATCAAATCGAGAATACCCGATATGGATATTATTTCAATCGGACCGAATATGAGAAACATTCATACTCCCGACGAATCTCTCAACCTTGACTCCTGTGACAGACTTTTCACGGTTCTCAAAGCTGTTCTTAGTGAAAAATAATTGAAAATTTATATATAGCTATTGCAAAGTATGTAAATATATGGTAAACTTAAATTACGAAACTAAGAAAAGGAGATTTTTTATGAGAAGATTTTTATCACTTACACTTGTAGCAGTAATGTTACTTTCAACACTTATGCTTACTGCCTGCGATCCGATCGGTGCAGTAATGGACTTTTTCAGTGACGTAGTTGGTCACGGCAAAGGAAATTATACCGTTACCGAAGAAGAATGGCTTGCAATAAACAAGATTTCTAATTTTTCATTCAAGGGCGGTGCAGAATCCGAAGGCGAAAGCATCTCAATTGACCTTATGGTTGACAATAATTTGTTAATGCTCGATCAGAATATGCTTGGAGAGCTCACAACCGTGGGTGCCGACTTGAAGGCAGGCATTTTGTTCACCGAAACATCAGTAGGTTGGCTCGCATATCAGGGCCTTGACATTGGAAGAACATCCATCACTCTTGAAGATATCGGTCTTTTCCATGGAATAGAGTTCGCTGATCTCACTTTTGACGAGGATGCAAAGTGCTATAGATATGAGAAAGATTATACAAAAATAGAATTCTATTTTGAAGACGGAATTCTCCAGCGTGCACTTGTACTACCCGTAGATCCTGAAGAAGTCGGTGCTTTTGAGATCACCGATATCGGCACAACTGTAATTGATGTTGATTACACAATTATCAACGACGGTAAGATAGATCCAAGCGACGCACCTGCTGACGCAAGAACAGAGATTACCGCTGATGACCTTAATGCCCTTGCGGATATGAGAAACTTCACTATCAAGGGTGCAACCGCAGTAGCTGTGATAGCTGTTGACATCGGTCTTAAGATGGCTGACGATTCTGCAGAGCTTACTGTTAACGCCTATGGTGAGACAATGTCACAGTATGCAACCGTTATCGACGGTGTTGTGTACAGCATCGAAGAATACCGTGACGGACATTTGGCAACAAGCACAAATCAGGAGCTTCTTTCTCTTGAATCAATGCTTGACGAGCTTGATGTAAGCATTGCTCTTGATTACCTTGTTTACAACGAAGAAGGCAGATACTACGAGCTTGATGCAGATTTTGCTAAATTCTATTTCTACTTTGAGAACGGTATGATTACTAAAGCAGTTGCAAGTGTTCCTTCATCCTCATTGGGTGGAGATTTTGATGATATCATCGGCGGCGGAGCAACTTCTCCCGCACCTATGGACGAATATGAAGAGGCAACACCGACAACCTCAATGATTGAAATCATCTTCCTTGTAACTGATGTTGGCACAACAGAGGTTATCCTTCCCGAGTACACAATGAACGTAAGTAATTAATAAACAAAATCAAGCAAAAAGCTCCTGCGGTGAACCGCGGGAGCTTTTTTGAGCAAATTTTGATTTATCTGCTCGTTGTTCGCACTCGCCTGTGCGATTGTTTCGTCCACCTTTTTAAAGGTGGCGCCCCACGCGTAGTGGCGCCCGCCGCGTAGGCGAATCGGCATTTCTTTTG
>JAZNWX010000201.1:0-14301 GCA_045593575.1 Eubacteriales bacterium
GCACAAATTCTTGCGTAGAGCTTTTCTTCTACGAAAGGTGCTTTCTTCAAACTTCTGCTCATTTATATTCCCTCCTTATCTATCGTTTCTGCGTTTTACGATGAATTTGTTTGTTCTTGCCTTCTTATTTCTTGTCTTATAACCAAGAGCAGGCTTACCCCAAGGTGTTACGGGGCTGGGACGACCGATGGGAGATCTACCTTCACCACCACCGTGAGGGTGGTCACAGGGATTCATTACAGAACCGCGAACTGTGGGACGGATACCCATATGTCTCTTCTTACCGGCTTTACCGATCTTAACTGTGTCGTGCTCGATATTACCAACCTGGCCGATTGTTGCCTTGCAGTCGAGACGAACAAGACGAACTTCGCCGGAAGGAAGTCTTACCTGTGCCATATTGCCGTTATCCTTGGAGATAAGCTGAGCGGCAGCACCGGCGGAACGAACGAGCTGAGCACCCTTACCGGGGTAAAGCTCGATGTTGTGAATAAATGTACCAACGGGAATGTTGGCGATGGGAAGTGTGTTACCGGGCTTGATATCTGCTTCAGCGCCGGAGTAAACTACGTCGCCGTCTGTAAGACCTACAGGAGCAATGATGTAGCTCTTGTCACCCTCTTCGTTCTGAAGGAGAGCGATGTAAGCACTTCTGTTGGGGTCGTACTCAACACCGATTACTGTGTTAGCAGTAGCGTCTGTACGCTTGAAGTCGATGATTCTGTACTTAACCTTGTTGCCGCCACCGTGGTGACGAACTGTGATTCTACCGAGGTTATTTCTACCTGCGTGTTTCTTCTTTGTTTCGATAAGACTCTTTTCGGGAGAAAACTTTGTGATCTCGTCGAAAGACGGAACTGTCATATTTCTTCTCGCAGGAGTCGTAGGCTTGTATTTAATTGTAGGCATTTTTCTCTATCCTCCTACTCTTAGTTCATACCTTCGAAGAACTCAATGGTCTTGGAATCGGACTTCAAAGTAACGATTGCCTTCTTCCAAGCTGCTGTGTAGCCGCTTGTGTAACCCTGTCTCTTCTGTTTTCTCTTCATGTTGATGGTGTTAACCTTATCAACCTTTACGCCGAACATAACCTCAACCGCATTAGCGATCTCGGGCTTTGTTGCGTTCTTTGCAACCTTGAACGTATATGTCTTGTTAGCTATACGGTCCATGCTCGCTTCTGTAATAACGGGAGCAATGATAATATCCTGAACCATTTTCATTATGCGAACACCTCCTCAAGTTTTGCAACCGCTGCTTTGGAAACAACGAATTTGTTTGCGTTAAGAATGTCGTAAACGTTTACCGTGTGTGCAAGAGTTGTCTTAACACCGGGGATGTTTGCTGCGCTCTTAACTACGAAGTTGTCAACTTCGGGAAGAACGATGAGAGCCTTTCTGTCAGCACCGATAGCGTTAAGCATCTTAACAACTGTCTTTGTGCTGTAGCCTTCGCACTTGATATCGTCAACTACGATGAGGTCACCGGAAGCAACCTTAGCGGAAAGTGCGCTGTAAAGAGCAACTCTCTTTGTCTTCTTGTTCATATCTACGCGGTAATCTCTGGGCTTAGGACCGAGAGCGATACCGCCGTGTGTCCACTGAGGAGAACGGGTTGAACCCTGACGAGCTCTACCTGTACCCTTCTGTCTCCAGGGCTTCTTGCCGCCGCCGGATACTTCGCTTCTTGTAAGAGTGGACTGTGTTCCCTGTCTCTGATTCATAAGGAACGCTCTTACTGCAGCGTGAAGAACTGCTTCATTAACTTCAGCTC
This sequence comes from Eubacteriales bacterium, assembly GCA_045593575.1. Classification (GTDB taxonomy): domain Bacteria; phylum Bacillota; class Clostridia; order Oscillospirales; family CAG-272; genus RGIG4608. The sequence continues at coordinate 1,774 of JAZNWX010000201.1, forward strand.
CGAAAATAACGTCAGACAAATCGATTGAACCAACCTCAGCGCCTGCCATATTAACTACTTTTACGTTTGGCATTATTCAGTTCCTCCTTCCGCTTATGCTTTGCAAGATGTGCGAACGAATACGATACCGCCCTTGGGACCGGGAATAGCTCCCTTAACTGCGATAAGATTCTTTTCTGCATCGATCTTTACAACATTCAAATTCAAAACAGTTACCTGCTCGTTACCGTACTGACCTGCCATCTTCTTGTTCTTGAAGATACGGGCGGGGTCGATAACACCCATAGATCCGGACTGACGGTGGATGGGACCAATACCGTGAGTCTTACCAAGCAAGTGAAGATTCCATCTCTTGATAGCACCGGTGTAACCACGGCCCTTTGTTATACCTGTAACGTCGACTTTTTCACCAGCGGCGAAGGTTTCGACGGTAATAACGTCACCGAGATTGTACTTGGAGCAATCGTCAAGGCGGAATTCCTTAAGATGCTTCTTTGCAGGAACGCCTGCTTTTTCGAAATGACCTTTAACAGGCTTTGTCACGTGCTTGTCATTAGCATCGATGAAACCAAGCTGTACGGCGTCATAACCGTCATTCTCGACAGTCTTCTTCTGCGCTACTACGCAGGGACCTGCCTCAATTACCGTAACCGGAATAACGTTTCCGATCTCGTCGAAGATCTGAGTCATACCGATCTTCTTACCGATAATTCCACTTTTCATTTTGTGTTCCTCCTGTAGGTTATTGGTTGACGCTTTGTATTTCACTTTCGTGCTACGCCAACTTGACCGACAAAAGTGTCGCCGTGCGACATTTTTGTGCTAACTTTGTGTGCATTTTATGAAATCGAAGGCTTGATTAAACCTGAACTTCGATCTCAACGCCTGCGGGCAATTCAATATTCATAAGAGCTTCCGCAACCTTTGCAGAGGGCTTGAGAATATCAATGAGTCTCTTGTGTGTTCTGAGCTCAAACTGTTCACGGCTATCCTTGTACTTGTGAACCGCACGGAGAATTGTGATGATTTCTCTCTCTGTGGGGAGCGGGATAGGACCGGAAACTGTAGCGCCATTTCTCTTTGCAACTTCAACGATCTTTTCAGCCGCTGCGTCAATGAGCTTGTGGTCGTAGGATTTGAGTCTAACACGGATTCTTTCCTTTACTGCCATTTTTTGTGCCTCCTTTTAAGATTTCGTTCGCTTGACACTCACCACCGCACCACAACATATAGTGGCTTTCGCGCGTATATATAATAAATGTAGTGATTTGCGCCGCCGAACGAGTTTTGATGGGGCATTTCCCTTTGACACGGTGTCGGGTGTTTTGCGACCTCCCTTACAAAAACGGACTTTGCGGTCTGGGTTGGGACCAACAAACTCCGGAAGCTCACAAATCCCCATAGCATCAGGGAATTTTTGCGCCCGTTTAACGGACATACTCCACGAAAATTACCTGCTTTCGCAGCAACCTCTCGCTTCAACGCATATCAAGCGGAGTTATTATATCATATATTCGCGCCAAAATCAAGAGTTTTTGGCAGGTTTTTATATATGCATTTCGCAGAATTTTTAATAATTTTTAACTTTATTTTTGTATGTATTGCACAATTTTGACTGATTTTTGTCAATTTTCGCTCATTTTTGCATATTTTTAACACCGTTTTTTTGCCTTTGATGTATAAAACATCACCAAAATTCATCTTTTTAACAATTTATTCATATTTATCGGCTATAATGGAGCAGTAACGAACACATATTTTATATGTGTTCCCTTCACTAACTGCATTTTGGAGCTGAATATGGATTTTAAACGTCTAATAAAAAACATACATTTAAGCACTTCGTTAATAACTCTTATATCAATCGTCCTGCTCACACTTTCGTTTATTTTTTCTTTTGATGCAAAAAACGGGTATTTTGTCGACAGGATCCTGCCAATTATGTTTCAGATCTTTTTTGTGCTTGGAATTATCCTCTCGCTTGCGTGTGCATTCGCAATCAAAAAAGATAAGATTATAAAAACAGAAAACACCTATATAAAGCAAAAGCAAATATTTTTATTTTTTGCAGCGGCAACAATCATTTTTTCTGTTGTATTCAACCTTTTTGTGCTTGATGAATATTTTACAGAAGAAATAATCGGACTTTGCTTCTTTGGATTGTTTGTTTTCTTATGTGCCATTAAAGGCGGATACGAATATAGCCATCTCAAGCTTCTGTTTTTGCTTTTGTCATCCATATTCCCCACCTTTGCGATGCTCGACACCGCCAACGATATGGAGCGTCACACAAATTCGGTTGAAAATATGCTCACATCAATTTTTGCAATAGCGTTTCTTATGTATATATTATATGAAGGAAACAGGATTTTCTCGGGCGAGCATTCAAGATGGCACCTTTCATCCCTGCTCTTAATATCACACACAGGACTTGTAACGTCTGCCTCTTATATGATAGCATATCTTTTGGGCAAGGTCGATGAGCAAACAAGATTTTATCAAATGGTGTTGATTCTTGTTGTCAGCCTTTTTGCCGCTTTAGAGCTTCAAAGATTTGTCAAAGATGCAGAGGCTCGCACCAAAGAAGAATGGCGAGAGCTTGAAGCACCCGAAGAAATAATCGAAGAAATTACCGAAGAATAAATAAACGGACGAGAAATCGTCCGTTTTGTTTTTAATTATTTCTTACAAATATTGACAAGGATTGCTGTGCGTGATATAATTAACTCATCAAAAAGCCAAATAGCTTTTATAAAAACAAGGAGAAAAATTATGAGCAACCCTTATGATCAGAATTATTACAATCCGGGTGCTTCAGACCCTGCTCAGAATCAGACTCAGACATTCTTCTGCAATTGCTGCGGTGCAACCTTGTCTCAATGGCAAAGGTTCTGTAACGTTTGCGGTGCGGACGTAAGTCAAGTCAACCCCTATCTGAATCAGAGCACACCGTCGGTTAATGCTGCCCCTCAGCAGCAATACGGCTATAATCAGCCTCAAACACAATATCCAAACACGCAGAGCTATGTTAATCAGTATGCGTACAACAGCCAAGGATATGATAATCAGTATTCCTACAATAATCCGGGATATGATGATCAGTACGCGTATAACAACGCACAAAGCTTTGATAATCAGTATGCATATAACGGCACACAGAATTATTATCAAGCACCACAGCCTCAAAAGAAGATGTCAAAGCCCCAGCTTTTCAATATTTTGGGTAATGCTGCAAGCTTGCTGTTGGCGGTAATTATGATCATTTCCCTTTTCGTTCCGCTGTTTTCGGTAGAAGTTAACCTTGCCGATTGGGGATATGACAAGGAGAAGGTAAACGTTGGATTTAACACAATAGACGCATTGACTAATTCCGTAAACCTTTTCTTGGAATTCGATGAAGACGATATTGAAGATGAGTGGGAAGACCTTATAGATTATAGTGACAAATATGAGGACGACTGGGAAGATGGTAAGAGTACAGCCCAATTTGTAACGTATCTCAAAAAAAGCCGCTCCCTGGAATTTAAAAGTATCGATCCATATTTTTCTGTAAATTATGTCATGACATTTATTTTTTCTTTGGCACACATCATCATCGCCCTTATTACCGTTATTTTGGCATTGATAAGATTTATTTCTTGCTTCAAAAAAGACATAAAGCCAATCAACAATACCATTTTCGGACTCTTGTGCATAGATACGGTAGTATTGATTGCCAACGCGTACTGTTTTAACAGGGTAATATCCGGATCAGACGAAGATATATCCATTACAGCACAAATCGTGCTTTACGCAATCATTCTTTCTGTTATGGCAGGATTGTTCGTTATTAAAATGCTCAACAAACCATTCAAAGTTCGCACAGGAGAAATAATCAAGAGATCCCTTACTGTTACGATGGCCATTATCATCTTGATTTCTGTGTTCTCACCCGTTGTAAGCACAAAAATTAAAGGCGAGTTCAGAGGTGAAGACGACGAATCCTCTGTTGAAAGTCCCCTTGATTCAAAATTGTTTGGTTGTTTCGAATTGACCGAGGACGAAAAAGAATACTACGAAGAATTATTTGAAGAGGACAGCGCCAGATATTCTCAATATGCATTTTATTCTTTCGTATCACGTTTTACGAAGAAAGAAGTGAAGAAAGCCGACCAGCAAGTACAGTTGCAGAACGCAGAAGTCTATAGTACTATAGCATTCTCGGGAGGTACGTACGAATTTTCAGAATTCTTCGCTTTGGGTATCTTGGCATTCATTATGGTTGTTGCATTAACTCTCCTGATTTTGTTTATGAATATCAGAGAATTTATAACACGAAAGAGAACGCCCTCAGCAATAATGGTTCTGGCAAAAACCTTCCTCATCGTTATGAGTGCAATTGTTGCAATTTTGGCAATCGTTATGACAGTGGTAGTAAACTTCAACGCTGATTTTGCTGAAATCAAATATCAGTCAAACATTGCTTACGGCCCGATCCTTATGTTGATAGGAACCATCGGTATGGCTTGTATTCCCGCAGTATCGAGAAAAGAGCTTGCAGAAATAGAATAAAAATAATAACCCATAGTGAAAATCAAGGGATTTTCACTATGGGCTTTTTTTGATTTATCATCTTTGTCCCGCTGTCAGCTTTATGAGGAGCATTCTGTTATCCGGTTGAACAGACGCCTCGTGTGCGGCACGGTTTCGCTTAATCTCACCGCATTTTGTACATTTATGCACAATAACAAATCCTTTTTTTGCATCCACCTCGGCGAAAATCGGCTCCATCGGTGCCTTGCAGGGATTTTCTCTATCCCCGGGGTTATTATCAACGTGAAGCGACCAAAGGCAAAACGGACAATGGTTCCTTGATGAATACCCAAGCGGCTTTACCTCCTTACCACAATGTGTACAAATAAAAGAGGCATCATTTTTCGTAAATAACTTCTTTTCCAAATTCTCCATACCGTCTCCTTAAAACTCAAAATAGATATTCGGTCTGTATTCCGATGACGTAATATACACAATGCAAAGCACAAATAAAGCAACAATGGCAAGGTCAAAAAGAATGCTGATGGCAAGTCGCCTGTTTTCTCCTTTTATCTTTCCTTTTATATTCAAAATCAGCTCCCTTGGATACGGTGTACAAGCAAAGCACAAAATCGCAAAGAATAAAAATCCGCGTACTACTGTGTATCCGAATTCACCGTTTGCAAGCGGCAATCCCGCAAAACCAAGCATTGCTCCAAGGTATGAGGAAAACGCATCGAATCCACCAAGGTCGGCTTTGAAATAAAATATCAGCCATCCGATAACAATAAAGAAAAGCGAATATATATGACCGATAATGGCGGGAATCTTATCAAGCAACTTTGAAACAAACAGCTTTTCGAGAGTCAAAAGCACAAAATAGTAGAAGCCCCAAAGAACAAAATTCCAAGACGCACCGTGCCAGAGTCCCGTTAACAGCCACACGATAAGCAGATTGAGGATCTGCCGCCCAAGGCCGCGTCTGTTTCCGCCAAGAGGAATATATACGTATTCCTTAAACCAGGTCGAAAGCGTGATGTGCCACCTTCTCCAAAACTCCGTAATGCTTTTTGAAATATAGGGATAATTGAAATTTTCGGGAAAGGAAAACCCAAGTATTTTTCCAAGTCCTATCGCCATATCGGAATAGCCCGAAAAATCGAAATAAATCTGAAATGTATAAAGGATAATACCAAGCCACAAAAGAAGAACACTTGCTTCATCCCTTGGAATATCCCTGATCTGCTCCCAAAGAGCTCCCGCTACGTCAGCAAGAAGCACCTTTTTGGACAAACCGACAACAAATCTTCTTGCTCCGTCAGCACTTGCTTCAAGCGAGTGCTGTCTTTTGTTCAGCTGCTTATCCACGTCGCTGTATCGAACTATGGGCCCTGCAATCAGCTGCGGAAACATTGAAACGTATGCTCCAAAATTCACAAATTTCTTTTGCACGGGTGAGATGCCGCGATAAACGTCGATAATATATGACATCGACTGGAATATATAAAAGGATATGCCTATGGGGAGTGCAATTCCAATCGGCTCAATAAAGTCAAGATATGGCAATCTTGAAAGGTTTTTAAGAAAGAAATCCGCATACTTGAAAAATCCCAACACCAAAAGGTTGAGAATAACTCCGCATATGAGCAGATTTTTGCGTTTCCTTTTGTCATCGCCCGATTTGTCAATGAAGTAGCCAAACGCATAGTTAATGATGATAACAAACAGCATCATCAAAAGATATATCGGCCTCTCCCATCCGTAAAAAATCGCACTTACTATAAATAAAACCAAATTCCGCCAAGAAAACGGAACCAAAAAATATAAAATGAGAGAAAGGGGCAAATACAAAAACAAGAATTCGTTCGATGAAAAAACCATATTTGTTCCCTTCCTCTATATAAAAGTTATTCCTTATAAAGTATCTTGTTGAGCTCGCCCTCGCTCTCAAGCATTTTTCCAATGCCGATGCAAACACTCTCAAGAGGTTTCGGGGCTACCGCAACCTTGATTTTCAGCTCCGAGCTTATGTATTCCGCAATTCCCGGCAACAGAGCACCGCCCCCTGTCAACACTATCCCGTTGCTAAGAAGATCACTCATAAGCTCGGGCGGAGTCAACTCAAGGGTAAGACGTATCTGATGCACGATGGAAGCCAAGGTGGGCTTTATGGCATAGAGTATCTCTTTGCTTGACGCAGAATATGAAATTACCATACCGTTGTTAAGATTTCTGCCAAGCACCTCCGCGTTACCCCTGTTTATTCTCGAATGAGCCACACCTATCTTCAGCTTAAGACGTTCTGCTGTAAGCTCCCCTATCTCAATTCTCTTTTCGTTGTGAAAATAATTGATTATCGCCTTGTCAAGATTTGAGCCCGCAATCTTTTGCGAACGGGACACAACAATTTCTCCAAGACTTATAACCGCAGTTTCGGTAGTTCCCTCTCCGATATCAACGACCATACATCCCTTGGCACTGAGGACTCTGAGCCCTGCTCCAACAGCGGCAGCAAGCGGCTCCTGCACAAGAGTAACGTTTCTTGTGCCCGCTTCGTAAATTGCCGTTTGAACCGCACGGCATTCAACCTCGGTGCATTTCGCAGGAACGCAAACGTAAGCATCGGGACGGGAAAAGAACGACACAAGCTCCGTCTTTTCAAGAAGTCGGGAGATGAACAACGTTGTATCATCCATATCAGAGATTACTCCCTCTCTGACAGGACGCGACACCTTAATATTCTTGGGGGTCTTGCCAAGCATCTTCTTCGCCTGCGAGCCAAAGCAGATGTCCTTGCCCGTGTTCTTGTCAATCGAGATCACGGTCGGTGCAGACAGAATTATTCCGCTATCCTTGAGATAGATCAATGTGTTTGCAGAACCAAGATCAATTCCAATCTGTCTTGCCATAGTTTTCCCCCTTTCAGTAAATTTTATGTATTACACTCTATCAATGCTGATTACCGCAAAATAAGTTGCGTCAAGTTTCTTTATCTGTGCATCAACAAGTGCAGATATTTCTTTGTTAGTCCGTTTTTCTTCAAACGGTATCTCAATATCAAAAATGAGATTTGTGTGCGTGGGCCCTGCAACACAACGGAAATCGTGAATACGGAAGGTGTCCCCCACCTGCTTGACAGCACCCTGCACCTTGATTTTTAAGTTGTTTATATGCTCATCATCCGTCACAATCGGATCCATATGAATTGTGCAGGTGATGTTATGCTTGGCAAACAGCTGCTTTTCGATGTTGTCAATAAGATCGTGTGCCTCAAAGAAATCACCCTTGCCGTCAACCTCCGCGTGGAAAGAGGCGATTGTTGCACCCGCACCGTAGGAATGCACCATAAGGTCGTGAATACCTATAATTCTGCTGTCCTCAAGTGCCATTTTTCTGATTATTTCAACAATTTCAGGATCGGGTGCCGAGCCGAGAATGATGTTTTTGTTTTCGTTGAGAATCTTAAGTCCCGCAACAAGAATGAATACTGAAACCACAAGACCGACATAGGCGTCGATGTTAAGGTCAAAGAACATCCAGATGAGAGCAGAAACAAGTGTTGCAGCAGTTGAAAACACATCCGAAAAGCTGTCGGCACTCGCCGCCTTCAAAAGCTCTGAGTTAATCCTCTTTGCAATTGATCTGTAGAAAAGTCCGAGCCACAGTTTAGCCAAAATAGACAGAACAAGCACAACAAGAACGAGTATGCTCTTCTCCATTGGGCTCGGTGTCAATATTTTGAAAAATGATTCCTTCAGCAAATCAAATCCAATCAAAAGAACGATAACTCCAACCGCCATTGATGCAATATATTCAATTCGTGCGTGGCCGAAGGGATGCTCCCTGTCGGCGGGCTTCGATGAAATCTTAAAGCTGATAAGCGAGATAAAAGATGAACCCGCATCCGAAAGATTGTTGATAGCATCGGCAGAAATAGCCACAGAACCAAAAAGCGTTCCTATGACAAACTTGCCAAGAAACAGCAAAAAATTAATTATTATACCCACGATGCTCGTCATCGTGCCGTATTTTTGACGCACCGCACGGTTTTGTGCGTCGGCTGAAGAGCCCACAAACAATTTTATAAGTAGTTTTGTCAAAAAAATGACCTCATTTTCTTAATTTTTTTAATTTTTTTGAAAAAATTTATAATAAACTCTTTTCAAATTTCAAATTATGTATTATAATTAGTATAGATATATTTATTATACTACTTTATTCTCTTTTTTTCAAGAGTAAAAACAGTTTTTTAGAAAATAGATTTGGAGGAATACCTATGAAACAGAAATATACTCTCACGGTTGCCAATGCCGAAATAAATATCGTTACAGAGGAAGACAAGGAAACTATTGATTCCATCGTGGGAATAGTTGACCGTAAGATCAGAGAGGTTTATCTTCACAGCAAGGGAGAATGCTCACGCACTAATGCGGCAATTCTCGTTTGCCTTGATTACTGCGCTGAAAAAATAGAATTACATAAGGCAATCAAGAATGCAAACGCACAGATTGACCGCCTCACCCTCCTCAACGAAACCGCCGAAAAAGAAAAAGCAGCTCTTGAACGCGAGATTGAAACCCTTCGTGCATCTCTTGCAGCAAATACTGCTCCAAAGGCTGTAGTTAAAAAGGCTGCCGAAGAACAGATTGCATTTGATGAATTGAACGTTATCGAGGTAGCCCCCACATTAGCTCCCGACATTGAGACTGAAAAAGTAACGGAAGCAGCCGAGGAATCCCCCGCTGTACCCGAGGAAGAAGGCGAAAAGCCCCACGTAAAGCTCAAAAAGAAAAAGGTTCGTGCAATGTTTGATATGATATCCTTTGACGATATTTAATAAAATGAATAACAGTTACAGAAAAAGCACACAACTTAAAAGCACTCAAAAGCCCCAGCGAAAAGGTGGGGCTTTGAATTTAACACGGGAATCGGAAAAAAGAACCGATATTGCCCAAATTATCAAGCCCACAGGCAGAATGACCGACAAAACTCTTCCTGAACTGCTTGCTCCTGCCGGCTCATTTGAAGCACTCAAGGCAGCAATAGCAGGCGGTGCCGATGCGGTATATTTTGGCGGTGGTGATTTCAACGCGAGAATCAACGCAAAGAATTTTACAAACGAAGAACTGAAGCAGGCAATCGATATACTTAATTCCTGCGGCAAAAAAGCATACATAACCCTAAACACACTTGTGCACGAGCGAGAATTACTTGATTATCTCCGCTTTGCCGAATACGTGTACAAAGCGGGTGCCGATGCCTTGATCGTTGCAGATCTTGGCGGAGCTATGGCTATACGCCGTTATCTCCCCGAGCTTGAGCTTCACGCCTCAACGCAAATGTCGGGACACAATCTTGCACAGGCAGAGCTTCTTGCCAAACACGGATTTTCACGAATGGTTTGTGCCCGTGAGCTGCCAAGGAAAGATCTTGAATATTTAGTTAAAAACTCCCCTATTGAAATAGAAATGTTCACACACGGTGCTCTCTGTGTTTGCCACTCGGGACAATGTCTTTTTTCATCTCTTGTCGGCGGACGAAGTGGAAATCGCGGTGAATGTGCTCAGCCCTGCCGTCTTCCGTACAGGAGCAAGCACGGTGACTCAATATACCCCCTTTCTCTTAAGGATCTCACACTCGCAAATCACATCACAGAGCTTATTGACCTTGGTGTTCACTCACTCAAAATTGAGGGCAGAATGAAATCTCCCGAATACGTTTTCGGTGTGGTGCGAGCATTCAGAACTCTGCTTGACGAGTACAGAAACGCAACGCCGGACGAAATGGAAACCTTAGCACGCGTATTCTCCCGCGGTGGATTTACCGATTCTTACTATGAAAAGGAAATCGGCAGTGATATGCTTGGCATCAGAAGCGACGAAGAAAAACACATTTCAAGAACAGCACTTTATTCAAGCGAAAGAATAGATGCAATTACCCCCAAAAAGCTCCCAATCTCCGCCCTTGCAAAAATCAGGCAGGGGGAGGCGATGGAACTTACTCTTCACTATCATAACGTTTCGGTCACAGCCCTCGGGGACGTGCCTCAAAGGGCGATCAATGCTCCGCTTTCACTTGAAAATGTTAAGAAAAATCTTTCGAAATTCGGCTCAACCTCATATGAATTAGTAAATTTTGATGCGGATATGGATGAAAACGTAATCGTTCCAATATCATCTCTCAACGCACTTCGCAGAAATGCGGCACATATGCTTGATGAAGCATTGACTACGCACACAAAAGAACGTGTCGGATTTGAAAAATACGTACACATCACACCAAGCACCGAGAAAAAGAAGATGGCGACAGCACGGTTTTATTCTTCGGAGCAAATTACTGATTCTGCCAGAGAGTATTTCGATATAATCTACCTTCCGCTGCAGAGCTTTGACGGATCGTGCGAAGGAGTTATACTTCCACCCGTTATTTTTGACAGCGAGCTTTCAAAAACAGAAAAAATGCTTGAAAAAGCCGCAAAGTCGGGAGCAAAATATGCCTTGGTCGGTAATCTCGGGGCACTTGAGCTTGCAAAAAAGTACGGATTTGTGATCCACGGAGACTTCCGCTTCAATGTTTATAACAACGAAAGCGTTGACTATCTTTCAGGCATTGGAGTTGAAAACATTATTCTCTCTCCGGAGCTATCCCTACCTCAGATAAGAGGTATAAAGGGCGATGTTTCAACGATAATTTACGGTCGCATTCCCCTTATGCTGCTTGAAAAGTGCGTATCTAGTGAAACAAACACCTGCAGCGAATGTAAGTCAGGACAAGCAAGCATCACTGACAGACGCGGAATTACCTTCCCCATTCTTCGTGAAGAGGAACACAGAAACGTTATCTATAACAGCATTCCAACGTATATGGCGGACAGAGAGAGCGATCTTTCTCGCTCGGGCATCATAAACAGACACTTTATTTTTTCAAACGAAAGCAAAGAAGAGGTCGATTTTGTGATTTCTTGCCACAAAAACAAATCACCCGTCAAAAACGGACAGAAAATGAGGAGAATTTGAAAAAACTGTTGACAAAGGTAATCTTTTGTAGTAAAATGAATTTACCTAAATTATTTTAAAGGAGAATTACTATGTTTTGTAAACAATGTGGAAATGAAATTCCCAATGACGTAGCTTTTTGCACACACTGCGGCAATCCCGTTCAGCAGGATCAGCAGCCCCAGCAACCCAACTACGCTCAGCCCAACTATGCTCAGCCCAATTATGCTCAGCCTAACTACAACCAGCCCTATGGTCAGCCTTACGGTCAGCCCATGCAGCCCGTTAAGAGTGGTTTCCCTGTAGTATCATTGATCTTGGGTATCGTATCAATTGTTTTCTTCTTGTTCCCCACAATTTGGTGGCTTGGTCTCCCCGCAGGTATTGTTGGTATCATCTTCGGTGTTAAGGAGAAAAAGAAGACAGGCAAGGCTGTTGGCTTTGTATTGAGCATCGTAGGTACTTGTCTCAACAGCATTTGGCTCTTAATCGCAATTTACGGCTTGATCGTTTTGGGAAGCATCGCAGGAGCAGTAAGCAGCTTGTTCTAATAAAATACATAACTCGCTATGGTTTTCCATAGCGAGTTTTTGTTTGTAAAAATAACTCTGCAAGATATAAAAGTAGTGACGGTTCCAAATTCATAGAACCGTCACTGACAATGGTCGAGATGACAGGACTCGAACCTGCGGCATCGTGCTCCCAAAGCACGCGCGCTACCAGCTGCGCTACATCTCGTAATATTCTATTCTGCACCCACATGTTGTCGCGTGTGCACGCGCGCTCCCTGTTGTGACTAAGCCTCTGCCTGCGTTGCTTTGCAACTTGCCAATCGGGCAAGTCACTGCCACTCCTTTTTCCTCGCTTCTTCCGACACCGTCGGCGCTCGAAAACGTCCCCAGCTGCACTACATCTCGTAATATTCTATTCTACACCCACATATTGTCGCGTGTGCACGCGCGCTCCCTGTTGTGACTAAGCCTCTGCCTGCGTTGCTTTGCAACTTGCCAATCGGGCAAGT
>JAZNWX010000202.1:0-3868 GCA_045593575.1 Eubacteriales bacterium
TCACGAGATTATCCTCTGCATATAATTCAAGATTAATGATTTTTGAAACGGAACCATTAGAAATTACTGCATCATTCAATGCATATGACTGATATTTTTTTGTGCCGTTCTTGTCATACACTTCAACGTTCATCATTGCTCTTTCATCCAGCGAATAATCACCCTCAATAATTTTGTCAAGTGCTGATAATTCTTCCATTTCAAGCTCCGCCATATATCCAAGATGCCCGAGGTTTATTCCTAAAATGGGCTTTCCACGTCTTGCCATTTTTTTAGCACAGTCAAGAATTGTTCCGTCGCCGCCAAGTGCAATAACTAAATCCGCCTCATCATACAGCTTTTCGATGGGCAAAAAATAAATATTCCCCCTGTAATTCTTCATTGACAGGACCCTTTCCTTGCTGTATTGGGATACCAGGATCTTGCACCCGAATTTCAAAAGATAATTAGTTACTTTCAAAGCAGCTGTTGCCTTTTCAAAAATATTAAAATTTGTTACAATAGCTATTTTTTTCATGTTTTTTCCTTCCGACTTCCGCAGAACGCGGGATAAACTGTTTACGACTCTGCAGAATAAGTAATTTTATTGTATGATTTGTTTTATTAAGTTCTCTGAAACTCTATTTTCAGATTTTTCGGTCTTTTTAAAATAAGCCAAAAACTCAACGTTACCGCTTCCTCCTTCGATTGGGGAACGCACAATATTAACACAGGTAAAGCCCTGCAACAAAGCACTGGTAATTACCCTTTCTATTGCCTGAAAACGATAACTCGACTTCTTCACTACACCGTGTGAGTTCAAAGCCGATTTTCCACATTCAAATTGTGGTTTTATAAGTGAAATAAGTATTCCGTTATCTGTAAGAACGGAATATACTCCCTTATGTATCAATGTTTGTGAAATGAATGAAACATCCATAACCGCTATATCAAATCTGCAAGGAAAATCCTCTTCTTGCATATGTTTTGCGTTATACTTTTCCATAGAAATAACGTTTGCATTATTCTCTATGGAACTGTCAAGTTGACTATGACCTGAATCTACTGCATAAACTGTCTTTGCACCGCGTTGAAGCAAGCAATCGGTAAAACCACCCGTTGATGCACCAACGTCAATACAAACCGAGCCTGACACATCAATGTCGAATTTTTCAAGTGCGTAATCCAGCTTTTCACCGCCGCGACTGACAAATCGAGGTTTATTAATAATCTCCACAGAATGGGATAAGGTTTCGTCAATCTCTTGCGATGGCTTGAGTACCTTTTTTCCGTCAAGAATGACATTTCCATTTTCTATTAACACCTTAGCATTTTGTCTGCTTTTGGCATTTCCGGAATTAAAAATATATGTATCTGCTCTCATATCAATACTCTCTTGCAGTTAAGTATCGTGCTAACTCTGTTAAGGTACCGTCATCATAATCTGCGATTCCTTCAATACCGCTTTCCGTCAGCTTCGAAGCATATTCTTTAGCTTCTTCAAGAGACATAAAGGATAAAAATGAATTATCTTCTCTTTTTCCCTCATTGTAATCAAGAATATCATCAATTACCTGAAATGCTAAACCGATATTTTCAGCATATTTCAATACTGCAGCATATCTATGATCTTGATTTGATACGTTAGCAGCAAGACAACCAAGCTTTGCAGAGGCGGAAATAAGCATTCCCGTTTTAAGCTTATGTAAACGCAAAAGCGTTTCAAAATCCAGCTTTTTGTCTCCCTTTACAGTATCTATAGCTTGTCCTCCAAGCATTCCGTGAGTTCCCGTGCTTTCAGTAAGAATATAGAGTGCTCTATAGTTTTGAAGAGGTTCGAGAAAAGGGTTTTTCAATGTTGTTTCAAAAGCATAAACCATCATAGCATCTCCTGAAAGCAGTGCAAGTGTTTCACCGAATGCTTTATGCGTGGACGGTTTTCCGCGACGCATATCATCATTATCCATGCAGGGCATATCATCATGAATCAACGATGAAGCGTGAATCATTTCAATGGCACAGGCATAAGGAAGAGCATTTTTGATTTCGCCACCGAATAATCTGCAAACCTCAAGAACAAGAAATGCACGAATTCTCTTTCCGCCGCCAAGCAAACCGTATCTTTGTGCCTCTATCAGTAATTGATAGTCCTTATCAGAACAATCATAATAATTAGCGAGGGCATTCTCCACAAGAATGGAATTTTGTGATAACTTATCTCTGATATTATCGAACATTATTTTTCCTCAAAAAAGTCCTTCTCAATAATTATTCCGTTGCCATCAGCAACAAGCATTTTAATTTTTCTCTCTGCGTTATCAAGAGATTCATTACAGAATCTTACAAGTAAAACGCCTTCCTCATACAGCTTCAGAGATTCATCAAGTGATGAGTTTCCGCGTTCCAGTATTTTTACTATTTCATCAAGACGTGCCGAAGCACTTTCAAAAGTAAGATCATTCTTTTCAGACATTTTCATATCCTCCCGATTGTTTAGTATCTTTAATAACGGCTTTAACAACACCATCTGCAAACGAAATATCTATCGTTTCATTTATTCTCAACTGATTAACGGTGCTTGCAACCTCGCCATTTTCATTCTGAACTATTGCATATCCGCGTGAAAGCGTATTCAGTGGGCTGATTGCTTGTAGTTTTGCACATAATATGCTTAATTCGTGGTTCCTCTCCTTAAGAACATTGTGGATATTGAGATCCAATTTATCTGACAACAAACTGATTTTCATTTTGTATTCGTCCAAAAGGGATTCTTTGGATGAAAGAACACGAGAAGAAGCATAAATTTCTATTTGATTTCTATATTGCTGTATTTGTGAAATAACAGTACTTTGAATTCTGGCAATCGCACTGTTAATATCATTACGGACAGTCAATGCATTGGGTACAGCCAATTCCGCAGCGGCTGAAGGAGTTGGTGCACGAAGATCGGCAACAAAATCACAAATGGTAAAGTCACTTTCGTGACCAACAGCAGAAATAACCGGTATTTCTGACTTTGCTATAGTATAAGCAAGATCAACACTGTTAAATGCCCACAAATCCTCCATTGAGCCACCACCTCTGCCGATAATAATAACATCAACATTTTTAGTTTCATTGAAGTATTCAAGACCGGCAATCAAAGACTTATATGCAGTATCGCCCTGAACTAATGCAGGATACAGCAAAAGTTTAGCTAAAGGAAATCTTCTGCTGATAACGTTTATCATATCGTGAATTGCGGCTCCTGTTGGCGATGTAATAATGCCAACCGTCATCGGAATCTTGGGAATGGGCTTTTTTCTTGACTGATCAAAAAGTCCCTCACCGGCAAGCTTTTCTTTAATCTGCTCATATGCTATATACAAAGCACCTATGCCATCGGGCTGAATATCCTCAGCATAGAGCTGATACTGTCCCGATGGTGTATACAGTGAGATTCTTCCGTAAACGATTATATTCATTCCCTCTTTCAGAACAAATTTTACTTTTTGAGCACTTGAACGAAACATAACCGATTTTAATACACTTGTTTCATCCTTTAAAGTAAAATATATATGTCCTGATCTATGCATAGTAAGATTTGATATTTCTCCTCTTACTATAACCATGGACAGAACCTCATCCTGAGATAATAAAGCACGGATATATTCATTTATTTGGGTAACGCTAAGTATCATTTTTGAATTATCCATACTCAAATTCTCCTATTGTCTGTCAGTTTTCAATGCTAAAAGAGCAATTCCTACCGCATTATCTGAAGAAAACTCCGGGGTAGCAAAATAAGTATCAGAAAACCTTGACAGTTTATTTTGTAAATATTTATTACTCATAACTCCACCCGCATACAAAACGGGGATATTGGGGTATTTCTCTCTGATATCTTCAG
>JAZNWX010000203.1:0-6906 GCA_045593575.1 Eubacteriales bacterium
CCTCCGACTTTTCTTTTTCAGGAAGCCCGAATTTTTCTTTACCAAGCTCAATGCTTCTCATAAGGAATACCATATTTTTTGCGAGTGTTCGCATGGTCTGAAGCCCTTCAAGATCTTCTGCAGCCTCTCCCTTGGCACCGCCGTGAACACTGTTCCAATATTGGCTGGATGCTACAGGCATACCGCTGATTGTAAAGTATTTGTTAAGCTGATCAAAGGTGGCAGAGCAACCGCCGCGTCTTGCGACCGCAACAGAAGCACCTACCTTCATTCGCTTATCGAAACCCGTGCTGTAGAAAAGTCGGTCAAGAAGTGCTATCAGTGTTGCGTTTGCATTTGCATAGTAAACGGGGGAGGCAATTACCATTCCGTCGCACTCCTCGAATCGGGGTGCAAGCTCATTGACAATATCGTCGATTACGCAATTGCTTCTGCCGTTGTGACAAGCCGCACAGGCGATGCAACCGCGAATATCCATATTTCCCACCTGAACGTAATCAACCTCTATGCCGTCAGCATTAAAAACGTTAATCATTTGTTCAAGAGCGAGAGTGGTGTTTCCGTTGACTCTCGGACTTCCGTTAATAATAAGAACCTTCATAAATTACCCTTAATTAAGTATAAAATCTACAATAAACTGTGAGGTGAGATGAATCTGTTCAACATTTGTTATTGTTGCAGTACCGTCGCCCTCCTGCTCACCGTACATTCCAAAGTATGCGTGATTGCCGCCTTTTATTACGTGTTCGGTGAAGTTTTCGGGGAGATTATCTTTGTTGTTATTATATTTGTTCATATTCATAACCTTATCCTCGCTTCCGTATACTGAAAGCACGTTAAGGTCAGAAATATCGGTTGTTGAATAAGAACCGAGAAGAACTACACCTTTGAAAATATCGCTGTTATTTGAGGCACAGGTTGCGGCCATACTTCCGCCGAGCGAGTGACCTCCGATATACCAATTTTCAACAAGCGGGAAATACTTGGTTGCATTAACACCCTTGTTTATGCCGAGTATTGCGAGATTCTGAGGCATTTTAACAACGATACAAACAACTCCGTTATCAGCACAAGCACGAAGAAGGGGCTCATACGAACTGAATTCAACCTTGGCGCCGGGATAGAATACAAGACCTGCTTTGATATCTCCGCCGGGGATGAACGCAGTAAGATCGTCATCAAGCTCTTTTTTAAGAACGTCACCCGGATATTCTGTGTTATATGCGTAAATCGCTTCGGTATCTGCTTCATAAATATCCGAAAGATAGATGGCTGTGCCGGACAAAATAACTATAAGAACAAGACCGGTTATAAGAATCGAAATCCATTTTCTCTTTTTTACCGACACACTCTTTCTGATCTGAGCTTTCTTGGGAGCTGTAGCCATATAATCTATAATCGGAGTGGTAAGTGTCATCAAAATTAAAGAGTAAATAACAGATTCGATATCGGTAACGGGAAGGAAGAGTACTATGATAACAAAATCCTTTAAGAAGTGGATCCAACCGAAGTCGAAGTCACCCTTCTTGGCGATAGCCATAGAAAGAACGTGTTCACCGTTCGGTGCACTACCGTAACGAAGCATCAATCCCGTACCGATTTCGATACAAACCATACCGACAAGCGTGGCAAGGAGTATATAGTCCTGCATATCAAGATTCAAGGGTTCAAATGCCTTAACGAATAATGAGTACGTTATTGTACCGATACCCATATTTGCAATGAACTTTGCGTCCATCAAACGCCAGGCGAGTATGTAACAGAAAGCATTGATGATAAGAGAAGATAACCACATTTCAACCTTGCCGTCCGTAAAATGCTCGATAAGACGTGCTATACCGATAATACCACCGTCAGCTGCACCGCTGTCGACGTGGATAGCGGTACCGAAGGCAACTATAGCAGAACCGAGAATGGTGGCAAACAGGTTCAAATAGTTGATATTTGAAAATAATCGTTTAAGCGTTTTCATTTATTTTATACCTCTCTGTGTTAATTATCCGAGTAAAACGTCTGAAATGAGCATTATGCAAAATCCGACGAGAATGGCATAGGTTGCACCGCGTTCATTTCCGTGGGAGTGTGTTTCGGGAATCATCTCATCGCTGATGACGTAAAGCATTGTTCCACCTGCGAAGGCAAGCGAGAAAGGAAGGATCGCCTGTGCAACACTTACCGCAAAGAAGCCTATCATAGTGCCTATAACCTCAACAAGTCCTGTTGCTGCGGCACAGAGAAAGGTCTTTTTGGGACTTATTCCGCTTGCGAGCATTGGAGAAATGATAACCATACCCTCGGGGATGTTCTGTAGTGCGATACCGCCTGCAATAAGGAATGCTTGCGATGTATCACCGGAGCCAAAGCCAACACCTGCAGCAATACCCTCGGGCAGATTGTGAATGGCGATTGCGGTAACAAAAAGCAGAACCTTATTTATATTTGCGTTGTTATGTGCCTCTGTGTCAGAGCCCATCAGCTTGTGAAGATGGGGGACGAGCTTATCCACGAGGTTTAAGCAGAGAGCACCTGCGAAAATTCCGATAACTGTAGTGATGATACCGAATTTTCCTCCGTATTCAAGGGAGGGGAGTATCAAACCGAGCACAGCTGCTGCCAACATAACGCCTGCAGCAAATCCGAGAGTTATATCCGTGAATTTGTGCGATATTTTTTTAAATGCAAAGCCAAGCAAAGCACCGATTACGGTTGCCCCACCGACTCCGATTGCAGTCAGCAATACCAAATCCATTAAAAATCATCTCCAACTATAACTTTACATAATAATACATAGTAATTATATCACATTTTTTTTGCTTTTTCAATATAAAAAGCAATTATTTTTATATAGTATATTCACAATTTGATTACGGTGTTAAATCTTGTCTGAAAAAACGTCAAAAATCTTGACAAATCAAGGATTTTGCTATAAAATAGATTCATAATTGTTTTGAAAAAGGAGAAAAGCTATGAAAGACAGAAAAGATATACCTGCTAAATATAAGTGGGATTTGTCAGTTATCTATGCTGACGAAAAGGCATTTTATGATGATTATGCCAAGGCTGAAAAGATGATAAAGGAGTTTCCCAAGCACGAAAAAACAATGACAAGGAGTGCTGAAGGACTTTTTGCGTGTCTTCGTGCGATGTGCGATCTTGAATCGGTTATCGAAAAGCTCTGGAGCTATGCATCCCTTAACTTTTCGGTTGATTCCTCAAATAACGCATTTCAGGCGCTTAACGGTAAGGTTCGCTCGCTCGCAGTAAAAGCGGGTGCCGCATCCTGGTTTATCAGCCCCAGACTTCTTGCTCTTGATACGGAGCTTGTTCAGGGTTGGTTCAAGGAGTATCCCGCGCTTGAGACCTTCCGCAGAATGATTGAAACAACTATGAGAACAAAGCCCCATATGCTCTCTGACGAGTGTGAGCAGCTTATGGCAAAGCTCCAGGATGGATTTGGCACACACGGTGACATCAGAAGTATTTTCGCAAACAGCGACCTTCGTTTTGGCAAGATCAGAAATGAAGATGGCAAGCTTGTTGAGCTTACCGACACAAACTATGTGGCATTCCTTATGAGTGGTAACCGCAGAGTGCGTCAGGCGGCGTTCAGAAAGATTTATGAGACCTATGCACAGTTTGGCAACACGTTTGCAACAACCTTTAATGCTATGGTTCGCGAAAGAGGAACTCTTGCTAAGGTCAGAGGATACAAGGATTCTATTACCGCTTCTACCTTCCGTGATGAAGTAACTCCCGAGATTTATAATAACCTTATCAACTCCGTTCATACAGGACTTCCCGCACTTTACGATTACTATGAGCTTAAGCGTGAGGTTCTCGGACTTCAGAAGCTTCATCTTTATGACGTTTATGCTCCTCTTATCGGTGAGCTTGACAGAGTTTACAGCTATGAGGAAGCAGTTGAAGAGGTTCTCAAGACCGTTGAAATTTACGGTGATGAATACTACAATGCTCTTAAAGCGGGACTTTGTGAAAAAGGTTGGGTTGACGTATATCCCTCAAGAGGTAAACGCGGAGGTGCGTTCAGCTCGGGCACACCCGATACAGAGCCTTATATCCTTCTTAACTATAAGGAAACTCTTGACGATGTATCAACTCTTGCTCACGAGGCGGGACACTCAATGCACACGTGGTTCTCAACTCACTATAATGAGCCCCACAATTCAAGCTACACAATTTTCGTTGCCGAGGTTGCATCCACTGTTAATGAGCTTCTTTTAATGCACAGAAAACTTCGTGAATGTGCAGATGATAACGAAAAGCTCTACATTCTCAATCAGTTGATGGAAACATACAAGGGCACACTTTACCGTCAGACAATGTTTGCTGAATTTGAGAGAGATATGCACGCGATGAGCGAAAAGGGAACACCCCTTACTGCTGACGTGGTAAATAAGCATTACTATAAGCTCGTTAAGAAATATTTCGGACGCGATGTGGCGGTTGACAAGCAGATTTCTATGGAATGGATGAGAATTCCTCACTTCTACAGCAGCTTCTACGTTTATAAATATGCAACCTGCATTTCTGCAGCTTCCGCGATTGTTAAGAGAATTGAAAACGAGGGTGCTGCTTACGTAAATCAGTACATTGATTTCCTTAAGTGCGGCGGTTCAAAATCTCCTCTTGATTCACTCCTCGTTGCAGGAATAGATATGAGAGATCCCGAGGTTGTAAACGGTGCGATTGAAGATTTCAGAAACGCCGTTGCCGAGTTCAGAGAGATTTACAACAAGAGAAAATAATACAATAAATAGGGAGTCCGTTCGGACTCCCTTTATTTTATTTGCAATTTGCAAGTACTTTGCCAAATTCTTCATCTATCATAGCGGAGTTATCCTCACCGAGCTGATATTATTGAAAGAACTAAAATATAGAAATCAGTTTTTCATAAATAACCTCCAAGCTTGATTTGACAATATATTTTTTATCTGAACAAAATAGAGCAAATCAATTCGAGCTCTGCTTTGTATATTTTATAGTCGGGGTGATCTTTCTTTACAAAAGCAAACTCAATAAACGTTTCTCCGTCCCACCAAGGATCAATAAAGCAATCTACATAGCTTATAAATCGTATGCTAAACTCGTATCCGTTGCGAGTATAGTAAAAATCACGACTTGAGACATCATTTTTTGTTATCGTTATTCCTTCGTCTTTTTTAAGACGGTCGACAAGCTTATCATATTCTTCAGCTTTAGCATAAAGCTCGAGCCACGTATTAGGTTGAAGTCGTGGGGCATAATGTATATTTAAAAATGAATGGATACCGAGATAGTCGGAATTTTCAACATAAATCCATTTTTCCGGATCGTTAACATAATACGTTTCGTGTCCACAGCTTGAGCAAACAGCAAAATATGCCATTCTGTCTTCCTCATTATCTACACTTGCACCGCACAAAGGACAAAACAGCTTTTTTCCCATACTTACAAATCTCCTTTGCAGTTATCCCATCAATATTATTGAGTATATTGTACCAGCTTTGTACTGTATTGTCAAGAAACAAAATGCCGGTTTCTATTGCACAGTCGCTACTTTTGTGTTATAATGATATATAAAATTTTAGGAGCATACAAAAATGAAGGGTTATAATCTTATCGTGGTTTTTAATAAAAATGCAGATAGAATGCTGATGTGCAAAAGAGTGAAGGAGCCATATAAGGATCTTTCGAATTTCGTCGGTGGCAAAATTGAGCAAGGCGAGGATGGGCTTGATGCCGCATACCGCGAGCTTTTTGAAGAAACTGCGATAGAAAAAGAAGATATAAAGCTTACACACCTGCTTGATTTTACATATCATATCGCACAGGAATACGTTGAAGTTTACGTTGGAAGATTGAATAAAGACGTGGAAATAAAAGGTGATGAAAACATCCTCTATTGGTCTGATTTTGATCATAATTTCTTTGATCCATACCTCTACGCAGGAGAGGGCAATATCGGTCATATTATGATGCATATCGACTTTGATAGGGAGAGGTTGTTGGGTTTATGAAAGAGAAAATGCCAATTAGAAAGAAAAATCGCCTACAAAATTATGATTATTCCGAGCCGGGAGCATATTTTATAACGATATGTACTAAAAACAAAGAAAAATTACTATGGAACGGCGAACTGAATACGCAAAATTTTGATTGGGAACTTGTAGGGGAGCACTCCGTGCGCCCGCAGAATTTACCGTTATCAAAAACAGGAATTGTGGTTGAACAAAATTTAAAGAAATGGAATGATACGTTTAAAAATGTATATTTGTCATCGTATGTGATAATGCCTAATCATTTACATATTATGGTTGTGATATTGCCTAACCAGAGCGGGTGCACGGAGTGCCCCCCTACGATTAGTGCGATGGTTAGATTTTTTAAAGGGTCTATAACTAAACAGTTAGGTGCAAATATATGGCAACAATCATTCTACGATCACATAATCCGCAACAAACATGATTACGAAGAAATATCAAAATATATTTACGAAAACCCACTCAAATGGCAATTTGATGAGCTTTATTGTGAAGAATAATTTAGGAGATGCTATGTTAGGTGCAATTGTAAAGGTAATAGTTGACAGACCGTTTGGCAGTCATCACCCCGATTACGATGATATTATATATCGCGTGAATTATGGCTACGTCGAGGATATTATTGCTCCCGACGGTGAAGAGCAGGATGCGTATATTTTAGGAATTGATAAGCCGATAAGCGAATATATGGGCAGAGTTATAGCGGTTGTGCATCGTATTGATGATATAGAGGACAAATGGATAGTGGCGTCTGAAGGCGTGCATTACACAAAAGAAGAAATAATCAAGCAAATAGAATTTCAAGAACAGTACTTTAAATATGAAATTATTATGTAAAAAAATCCCGACGGAATTTCCGTCGGGA
>JAZNWX010000204.1:0-4947 GCA_045593575.1 Eubacteriales bacterium
GTATTGATATCAAAGGTCTTTAGCCGCTTTTCTTTGACGAAAGGAGCCGCAAAGAAAAGCTAACAAAAGAAACGGCGGATGCGCTCGTGCCGCGCGGGCACCACTACGCGTGGGGCGCCACCTTTGAAAAGGTGGACGAAACAACAGCTTGGTTCGTGCCAACAACTCACAGATAAATCAAAATTTAAAAAATTCTCACATCCTCTTGAAAATACTAGATGTTTTTGATATAATCGTTTCAATAGAAAACACGAAAGGTGGAATGATTATGAAAAAATTCTCACAAATGAAATTCAAAAAACCGGATCTGAAAAAGATTGAGAGAGATTTTGAGATAATTATCAACGAATTCAATTCTGCTGAGAGCTTTGAGGAGCAGAATCAGGCACTTAAAAAGATGTTCAGGTATGGTGATCATCTTAACACAAATTTCAGTATTGCATACGTAAAGTACACTTGCGATACTCAGGATCCCCAAAACATCAAAAATCAAGAGCTGATAGACGAGATTTCTCCTTTGATTGCAGTTTTTCAGGATAAGTTCAATAAAGCATTGGTAAACGCCAGATTCAGAGCCGAGCTTGAAGCAAAATGGGGCAAGCATCTTTTCAATATGGTACAAAATCAGCTTGACACATTTGATGAAAAGATAGTACCGGAGCTTCAGGAGATAAACAAGCTCTCAAGCGAATATACAAAGCTTATGGCTTCTGCTCAAATTGAGTTCAGAGGTGAGATCTATAATCTTCCTCAAATGGGTAAATTCACAACTTCAACCGACAGGAAGACAAGAAAAGAGGCATCAATTGCTTCTGCGAAGTTCTTTGAGGACAATTTTGATAAGATCGGCGAGATATATGACAAGCTCGTTAAGACAAGGCACGCGATGGCAATAAAGCTCGGATATGAGAATTTTATCGACCTTGGTTACAAATCTCTTGGCAGAACCGACTACAATTCTGCAGACGTTAAGGGATACAGAGAGCAGATCTATGCCGACCTTGTCCCGCTTACTAACAAGCTCTTTAAGGAGCAGGCAAAGAGACTTAAGATAAGAAATCCTCAATCCTATGATTACAATATTAATTTCCTCAGTGGAAACGCAGCTCCCAAGGGAGATAAGGATTATCTTGTTGGCAAAGCTACAGAGATGTATGCCGACCTTTCACGCGAAACCGATGAATTCTTTGCGTTTATGAAGGAATATGAGCTTCTTGACCTTGAGGCAAGGCAGGGAAAGGCAGGCGGCGGATATATGACTTATTTCCCCGACTATAAGGCACCGTTCATCTTCTCAAATTTCAATGGAACAAGCGGGGATGTTGACGTTCTTACGCACGAATTCGGACACGCATTCCAGGGCTATATGTCAAGGAATATTACTTGTCCCGATTACCGCATGCCGACTCTTGAGGCGTGTGAAATTCACTCAATGAGTATGGAATTTATCACATATCCCTGGATGGAGAAATTCTTTGATGCGGATGCAGATAAATACAGATATTCCCACGTTTGCGACGGACTTACTTTCATTCCGTACGGTGTCGCAGTGGATGAATTTCAGCACTTTGTTTATGAAAATCCCGAAATCACGCACAGCGAGAGATGTGCTAAGTGGAGAGAGATCGAAAAGAAGTACCTTCCACACATCAAATATGACCACATTCCCGTGCTTGAAAATGGTGGATATTGGATGCGACAGTCCCATATTTTCTCTTCACCGTTCTACTATATTGATTATACCTTGGCACAGGTTGTTGCGTTCGAGTTTTTTAACGAGTCGAGAAGAGATCACGCAAGAGCCTGGAGAAAATATGTCAGACTTTGCAAGATGGGTGGAAAATATCCCTTTACAGAGCTTCTTGACCGTGCAAATCTCAACAATCCTTTTGCCGCAGGAACGGTTAAAAAGGTAGTTAAACCACTCAAAAAATATCTGAAAGAGTTCGATACGTCAAAATTTTAATCGATTTTGAATTATCCTTCCTTTTATTGGTCTATAATATAGCAAAAAGGAGGTAGTTCATTATGAAATATGTTTGTGACGTTTGCGGTTGGGTGTTCGATGAGAAAATCTGCGATCCCAATCACGGAATAGAGGTTGGAGTGGCATTTGACGATCTCCCCGAGGATTTTCAGTGTCCTCTTTGCGGAGTAGGAAAAGAGAACTTTTCACCCGCCGAATAAAAAACACCCACTCGATTTTTCGAGTGGGTGTTTTATTTAAACCTTGATTTGTGTAAAAGTACGTACTTTGTTATATAGTATGTACTTTTCCACACTCAAAACAAGGCAAAAGGGCTGTTATGTCTATGTACCACCCTTGTGAGAAACAAGGGTGGCTTCTGTTTATGCCAACTGAACAATGGTGAGATGTGCTGATGAGGGAAGAGTTCCGCCGGCTGTGGGGGTTATTGTCAACGCAGCTGCATTTGCTGCAGGATTGCGAACCGTAAGTGTAGAATTTGCGACCGTTGTGTTAACAATCGCCGTTCCAACAATATTTGAAGTGCCTGTCGCTCTGCCATATACGGTATAGAGAAGCTCTGCACCGTTCAAGGTAAGCACAAGCTGACCTGCCTCTGTTACGGGTACGTTGAACATAATTAAATAGGTTCCCACAGTCGCCAGTAGGAAAGTACTATCGTTCAAACGACCAATATTTGTGTTGGCGATTGCTCCGTTTTGAGGAAATTCAACATCGGCACCGACTGCGACGGTGGCTGTGTTATCGGGGGGCATCAATGCATAAAAATCTGCAAAGCTGAGCACACCTCCGGGAATTCCTTGCGGACCTTGAGGCCCTGTTTCACCCTGCGGTCCTTGAATACCTTGAGCACCCGTTGCACCTGTTGGTCCAACCGGACCTTGGGGGCCCTGTGGTCCTGTAGCACCCGTAGCACCGGCGGGGCCCTGTGGTCCTATCTCACCTTGTGGGCCTTGAGGTCCCTGTGCTCCTGTCAGACCTATGGGGCCCTGAGGACCAACCTCACCTTGAGGACCTTGTGCTCCTGTGGGGCCCTGAGGGCCTGTGGGACCTATAACACCCTGAACTCCCTGGGGGCCTCGTGGACCTTGTTCTCCTGCAGGTCCTTGCGGACCTTGAGGCCCTTGAGGTCCTTGGGGGCCCTGTGGACAGATGATTACGTCCTCGTCATCGCAAGGACGACGGCATCCGCCACAACGATTATTTCTTGAAAATTGATTATCTCTATTCATAAAATCTCCTGATCGGTGGATATATTTTTGTACCACCCAATTACAGTATATGTCGAATTTTGTTTTGAAGATAACAAAAAAAGCACCGTTTTAAACGGTGCTTTTGAAGGTTTAATTTCCGTCTTTTTGAGAACCTGTGGGGTTGAGAATACTGTATCCGACGTTGATAAGGTGGTCGCCCATACGTTCAAGTCCCACGATAACAGATGAATAGTAGGGGCTGAGATCCACGTTACATGCACCTTCAGCAAGACGTCCAAAGTGACAAGCAATAAGCTCTTTTTTCTGAACGTCGACCTTTTCTTCAAGGGATGCCAACGCGGGCAAATGATCTCTGTTCAGGTTTTCAAATACGTCCTTGGATACGTCAATCATTTCCATAATGTTGTTGTGCATTCCCATAATCTCGGCACGGGCCTTGTCAGAGAATTCCATCTTTTTTTCAATCATTTCCAAACCGATTTCGTGAAGATTTTCTGCGTGGTCACCGATACGCTCAAGGTCATTGAGAACATGGAAATACGAACCGATAACTCTCTCATCGCTCTGCTCAACCGAAACCGAAAGTTCAATCAGGAATTTTGTAAGTGCGTTATTTGTAAAGTTGATAACCTTTTCGTTACCCCTGATAACCTCATCGTGTTCTGTCGATCCTTCGTTCATAGCTACAAGCGAGAGCTTTGTGTTTTCCTCAACGAGATCAAACATATATGCAATTTCCTTTTTAACCTGTATCAAAGCAACGGATGGCATTGACAAAAGTCTTGCATCAACGTATTTGAAGGACATTTTTTCTTCTTCTGCCTTTTTATCCTTGATAACAAGGCAGGAATACTTAACGAGCTGTTTAACGAAGGGAAGAAGCAGAAGTGTTGTTGTAACGTTGAATATTATATGGAATATTGAAACTCTCATCTGAAGTGACATTGCGTCATCTCCCGGGAACATAGAGACAAGAAGATTTATCACCGGCTCTTTGAATATCCAGATAATTGCCGTGAATATAGCGGTTCCGATCGTATTGAAGGTGAAGTGAATCAGGGCAACTCTCTTTGAGTTTGCGTTTGCACCAACTGATGCAAGGAGTGCGGTTACGCAAGTACCTATGTTTGCACCGAGAATGATAAACAAAGCGAGATCAAGGTCAAGAACACCTGCACCAACCATAGTGATTACAACACCGGATGCTGCTGAGGAGCTTTGAACAAGGGCTGTGAAAATCACACCCACCAATATGAGCAGAAGGGGAAAATTTATTTTTTCGAACACCGCTGTGAACATTTCCTCAACGAGGGGATTACCGAATGCTTGCTCGCTGCTCATGATGTTAAGACCAACGAATATAAGTCCAAGGCCTGAGCAAAGAAGTCCCGCAAGCTTAATTTTTTCTTTTTTGGAAAATCCCATCATTACTCCGGCAAATGCAAGTAAATACATTACCATATTGAAGTAATCGTTTTTAAGTGCGACAAGCACACCTGTGATGGTTGTACCGATATTAGCACCCATAATAATTGGTGTAGCTTGCATAAGCGTCATAACGCCTGCGTTTACCAAACCGATTACCATTACCGATGTTGCTGATGAGCTTTGAATGATTGCTGTTACACCTGCACCGATAGCAACGCCCGAAAAACGGTTATTACTAATCTTTTCAAGCATTTTTTTCATGCCTGATCCGGCACTCTTTTCAAGGGCATCGCCCATAAAATTCATACCGACAATGAA
>JAZNWX010000205.1:0-1758 GCA_045593575.1 Eubacteriales bacterium
GCCTCGTTATAAGCAGCGATCACTGCCACTTCAAGAATCTGTCTGAATTCTGCAGTTATAGGATGAACTATATCTCTGTACGTATCATCTGAATTCTTGCGGCTGGGCATCGTTATAAAAGTCTTATCTCTTGCATTTATCACCTTAATATCGTGAAGTGCAAGTTGATCGTCAAATGTCACGGAAACAATAGCCTTCATAGGCCCTTCTTCGTAAAGCTTTCTTACCTTTACATCAGTAATTTTTATTTTTCTCTCCTTGTTTTTATTTGTATTTGATCTAGATTACTCTGTACGAAGTGCAACCACAGGATCTTTTTTCGCCGCACTTCTTGACGGGATAATACCCGAGAAAAGTGTAAGTCCAACACTTATAAGCACAAGTATAATTGCTGCCGGGAAAGGCAAATACGCGCTTAGATTGTTAATGCCGGTGAGGGCATGAAGTATAAGATTTATCGGGATACACAAAAGATATGTCACAAGCACTCCAAGCACACCCGAAACGAATCCAATAATAACGGTTTCCGCATTAAACATGCTGGAAACATTTCTCTTTGATGCACCGATAGCTCTCAAAATTCCAATTTCCTTCGTTCTTTCCTGAACGGATATTAGCGTAATAACTCCTATCATTATTGAAGATACCACCAAGGATACTGCAACGAAAGCAATAAGAACATAGGTAATAGCATTTATGATAGTAGTTATAGATGACATCATGATCCCAACATAATCGGTATAAGTTATCCTTGAAAGCTCGGAAGCTCCCTCGTTATACTCAGCAATAAACTCCTCTATAACATCCTTATTTTCGAACGAAGATGCAAAGAGATTTATGCTTGCAGGATCGTCAAGCTCAACATAACCCAACTTGTGCATATTAGCTTCATAGCTTGAGTCGGAAAATTCAAGAACCTTCTCGTAATAGATTCCACATTGCTCTGTGGTATAGGTCGGCATTGCCGCTTCAAGCATGCCCGCAAGCTGAGAGGGTGACATCGCTGAAAGCTGCTCCTTGACCTGTTGAGCATATTGAGCCGAATATTGCTCGGTGAGCGCCTCTACAAACATTGCCTGTATCTCTTCGTCAGACATCGACTCAAGATAAGACACTATATTTTCTTCGGGCATATTCATCTGAGTTGAAAGCACGGTGGCCATCTGCTCTCTCATTGCTTCGGGAGTCATCATAGCAAGTCTTTGTGAAATAAAGCTGTCAACGCTTTCCTTTGAGGGCGTGCTCATGATCGCAATATATGCCTCTGCCTTTCCTGCTTCGTTAAGCTGAGCTACATAATCTCTGAAAGCAACTTCTTTTTCGACATCTGAAATGTTTTTACTGTTTTCCCCGAATGGCAGACCGTTGAATATATCAATATTCTCCGACTCCAGCTGTGCAGTGATTGCAGAAGATTCTTTGATCTTCTCAACCACATGCTCGGTAAGTGCCGAGGTATATCCTATCGAGGAATTAAGCATTGTGGCAACTGCATCCTCATCAGGACGAATAATTCCCGAAACTCTGAGGATCATACCGTTGTCATACAAATATTTCATACCTGCATTGCTCTCTCTCAAGTCGGTATAAAATCCTGTTCTTTCGTCCAAAATATAACAATCAGAGTTAAGAACGACTCGGAATTCCATATCACAGATCTCTTCATATGACCAGCTCTGTTGCTCATATTTGAGTTCGGTCTTATTCATAGCAGCATCAATTATAGCATTGATATCTTCCTTGGACTTAAGACCTAGT
>JAZNWX010000206.1:0-1796 GCA_045593575.1 Eubacteriales bacterium
GCACTTCTTGCAATGACAGTACGTTTGTCCCGAGTCAACGGTGGCAACTTTAAGTCCGAAATCGACAGAGTTATCGAGGCAATGGAATATTACAAGGGATACCGAAGTGATAATCACGCGGGAGAAAACGGGAAAGGTCGATGCTTTAATGTTTACGCAGTGCCAAGAGGTAAAGCGAAGAACAAAGCTGACGTGATAGGCGAACGTGGAGAGCTCTCAGTCTTTGACGATCAAATTTGGGCGGCAATCGAAATGGTTAACGCTTATATGATGTATTCCGACGAAAAGTATTTACAGATCGCTCGCGAGCTTACCGAATATATTTACGAGGTGGGCAATGATCCTGAACTGAACGGAATATATTGGGGGCAGGCATACGTAACGCGTCATGCTTGCAGTAATGGTCCGTTTATCAAGCTTGCTATCATGATGTATGAGGCCACAGGAGAGGAAAAATTCCTTGAGTGGGCAAAGACGATATACGATTTTTGCTATAACACTCTTAGGGATGAGAAGGATAATCTATACTTCGATCTTGTGCGTACGATATATGAGGATCCTGAAAAGGATGTGTGGCACGGTGGCAAAGCTGTAGATAACGGAGAACTCGACGAGAAAAAGTACAGTTATAATAGCGGTACGATGATAAGTGGTGGTGCTTATCTTTATGCAGTCACAGGCGAACAACATTATCTTGATGAAGCAAAGGCAACCGCGGAAAGTTGTAGAAAATATTTCGGCAATTCCGAGATTAAGAACGGATATGTGGTATATCCCGGAAGCGACGGCGGTACAACATTTAGCTGGTTTAATTTAATCATGTTCAAGGGCTATTTTGATCTTTACAGAGTTGATAATTCGCAAGGGTTTTATCTTGATGAAGTAAAGAAAGTTATTGATTTCGATTATGAAATGTATGAGAGAAATGGCTTTATACCAACAACCGGAGTTGTTGGTTGGACGGACGGCAGAAACTCATTTAATAACCGCGTGTTAATGGATCACGTGACTAATGCAGACACGATGATGCTGATTGGTCAGTATTGTTCACAAAAAGGTTTTTAATCGTGGAGATCCGCATTAAGATAAAAAAATATAAAAAAGGAGAAAAACTATGAAAAACATCAAATTATTGGTGATTTTGTTGGTTATGGTGCTTGCTTTGAGCTCCTGCTCAATTCTTGATATCATTTTTCCGCCAGAACCACCAGTAGTAACACCCACAATCGGTACTATTCAAGGCGTTGTTTGTGACACTGCAGGAGAAGCCGTTACGGGAAGCAAAATTTATTACACAGAAGAAGATTTCGTTGAAGTTGATTCTGATGGCAAATTTACCATTTCAGATGTGACTATTGACGATATAACTCTTAAGGTTGTTGCAAATGGTTATTCTGACGCAACCTACATGATCAAGGCAGATAGCTTTGACGGCGAGGGCAAATGTTCTGTTAGCATTACTATGGAAGCTCTCCTTGGTACAATTAAAGGTAGTGTAAGCGTTGAAGGCAAAGCAGACGTTAAAATGGCTGGTGTAACCGTTGCGCTTGGTGATGTTGCTGTTGTAACAGATGAAAATGGTGATTATGAAATTAAAAATGTTCCTATGGTTGGAACAAAGGTTTTGACAGCTTCTATTAACGGATACGGTCAAAAGAGAGAAACAGTAACACTTCGCTCCTTTGATGAAAACGGTATCGCAACTGTTGATTTCCAGCTTTCTGAAAATGATGTTATGGGAGTAGCTGGTCTTAAGCTCAGTCAGCTTGCAGACCTTGCCGTTCTCCCTGAGAATG
>JAZNWX010000207.1:0-3323 GCA_045593575.1 Eubacteriales bacterium
CCCAAAAATGTACCGATGACCGAGTGGTTAGTCCCCAAGCGTCATCGGTTTTTTTGTGAAATTTGGTTTATAAAACAAACTAACTATAAAACTAACTACAACGGAAGCAAAGCACAATTCAGCAGACAAAAACGAAAGGACGGGGCGTAAGATGAAGGATATTGCGATAACGGAAAATCATCTTTATCAAAAAGCATATCGAAGCGGTGAAAAGGCACACACAAAGCATCTTTCCATCTACATTTTACGTGACTGGGGATCAAAGAAGCAGATGCTTCAAAATCCCGAAAAAAAGTATATAAATCGAATCGGACTTTCGGTTTCGAAAAAGATCGGCGGAGCAGTAGTGCGTAACAGAGTGAAACGCATCATCCGTGCAGGACTTTATGAAGCAAGGCAAACAGCACCCGTCAAAACGGGCTATTTGATCGTTATTGCAGCAAAGGTCGGTGCACACGAGGCAAACAGCAATATTATTGCACAGGAAATAATCTATGCCTTTAAAAAGCTAAACATGTACAAAGGCAATCCGCAAAACACAGACAGAGGAGAGCTTAACAAATGAAAAAGATTTGTATAAAGCTCGTTCGCTTTTACCAAAAGCATCTTTCAAAGCTGAAGGGGGAGCCGACTTGCAGATTTCGTCCCACCTGCTCACAATACGCAATTGATGCGTTTATGGAGTGGGGATTTTTCATCGGAATCGGACTTACTGCTTGGAGAATACTCCGTTGCAATCCATTTTCGGCAGGCGGATACGATCCCGTTCCCAAAAGAAAGATAAAAAAATGACACCGTGGCTGTATTTCAGCAATCATACGGTTTACCGAAGTGCTATTCGGTACATAATCAGATAGCACACAACCCATTATTAAAGAAAGGGAATTGACATTTTTGTCAATTAAAGTTAAGATTGACAATGAAAAAGATTTTTAATTCAAGATTTTTAAGCATAATCCTTCTTATCCTTGCTGTATGTACGGTTTTGAGCTCTTGTGTCGGTTCGGCACAGTCGCAAACAATAGAAAAAAATGCTGCTATAGTTGAAGATGTTGATTATGCATACAGCTTTTCTGATCTCAATTTAATCACAACCACAATTTACAATAAAAAAGAAGCAAGAGATGCTTTTCTTGCAGCTTGCCGTGGTTATGATGTCATTAACAATCAGTATGATGATTTCTCTGATAGCGGCGAAATCAATCCAACCTATGTTAAAGCAGTTATTGATAAATACGTAAAGGTTCAGCCCAAAGAGGGTAAAGAAATTTCCGAACACGACGTTAATGCTATTTTGAACGGT
This sequence comes from Eubacteriales bacterium, assembly GCA_045593575.1. Classification (GTDB taxonomy): domain Bacteria; phylum Bacillota; class Clostridia; order Oscillospirales; family CAG-272; genus RGIG4608. Next base: position 1,304 of record JAZNWX010000207.1, read on the forward strand.
ATGCAAGATAAAGTTGAGCTTGAAGCAAACCGTGACCTTCTTGGCACAATTCGTTACTGGATCGGTTCGTTCCTCGGAATTCTTACTAACACCGTTGGTTTCGGTAACTATCTTGTTGGTATTTGTGTTTTCGCTATTTTCGTTGAAATTCTTATGCTTCCTTTTGCAATTAAGCAGCAGAAGAATTCAATCAAGCAGGCAAACCTTCGTCCGAAGGAAATGGCTATCAGGAACCGTTACAAGGGAAGAAATGACCAGGCAACTCAGCAGAAGGTAGCTCAGGAAATTCAGGAGCTTTACCAGAGAGAGAACTTCAACCCCATGAGTGGTTGTCTTCCCATGCTCATTCAGCTCCCCATCATTATGTTGCTCTATAACATCGTTGTTGACCCCATTCAGAACGTTCTTGGCGGAAGTGTTGGACTTTCAAGTGCACTTCAGACATACGCAACAACAAGCCAGGCGGCAGGCGGTCTTGGATTGTCACTCGGTTCATCCAACGGAACAATCGAGATGCTTTCCTACCTTAAAAATGCCGATCTTTCATCACTTGAAACATTCGGACTTTTCTCAAACAGCGGAGATGTATTTGACGCAGTTTCAAGCTTGCAGGGCAAGTTCCCCTCATTCAACATCGGTAACATCAACTTCGGCTTGAATCCCAGCTTCAACGATAACTATTGGCTCCTCACTGTTCCCGTACTCACGTTCGTTGTGTACTTTGCTTCAATGAAGATTTCAAAGAAATTCACATATCAGCCCACTCAGAATGAGAATGCTCCCGGTGCAGGCTGCTCAACTAAGATGATGGATTATTACATGCCTCTTGTGTCAACAGTATTCTGCTTTATGGTTCCCGGTGCAGTTGGTATCTACTGGGTATTCAGAAGTATTCTTACAACGTTCAAGCAGTTCATTATGAGCAAGGTTATGCCTCTTCCCAAGTTCACAGAGGAAGATTACAGAGAGGCAGAAAGAGAGCTCAATTCAAAGAGACCTCAGAGAAAGCGTAAGAACGCAGAGGATCTTGATCCCGACAGAGAAAGACCGCGTTCACTTCACCACATTGACGATGATGATGAAGAATATCCCACATTCGTAGATTAATCATAATTTAAGAAAGACGAGAAAAATAATGAAAAAAGAACTTACTATTTCAGCTAAAACGGTTGACGAAGCTGTTGCACTCGGTGCAAAGGAGCTTAACGTTCCCGTTACAGCTATTGAATATACTGTGCTTGAAGAACCCAAAAAGGGACTTTTCGGCATTGGATCTGCACCTGCTAAGGTACAGGTTGTATATGCTCCCACAGCTATTGATCTTGCAGTAGATTTTGTTGAAACAACACTTAAAAACTTGAATATTGATGCTACAGTTACAGTTTCTGATACAGAGCTTGGCAAAAAGATTGACGTAAGCGGTGCGGCTGCGGGTATTCTCATCGGTCATCACGGTGAAACACTTGATTCATTCCAGCACCTTGCAAATCTTGCTGCTAACAGAACAAAGAACAAGAAAGCTCCCATTCCCAAGATTTCAGTTGATATTGAATCTTACAGAGCAAAGAGAGAAGAAACACTTCGTTCTCTTGCAAGAAGAATGGCTCACAGAGTTGTTAAGTACAAGAGAAGCGTTATGCTTGAGCCAATGAACCCCTATGAGCGTCGTATAATTCACGCAGAGCTTCAGAGCTTTGCAGGGGTTAACACAAACTCCATCGGTTCAGAAAGCAATCGTAAGGTAGTTATTTACCTTGATGAGAGCAAGAAATAATAAAAACAATCAAGAGGACTCGCAAGAGTCCTCTTTTTTGATGTAAAATTGGGGTTTGTCGAGCAGTTTACCCTCGCTCGTTGTCATTCTGGAGGGAACCCAGCCGAGATTCTATCGCTAAATCGCCACGTTTGTCATTCTGGAACGGAGTGATAGAATCTCGTGGCGATTTGCTCCAGAATGACACTTCGTGTCCGGCTGGGTGACCGATAGAATCTCGAGCGATAATATACACTCCCCCGCAAA
>JAZNWX010000208.1:0-1595 GCA_045593575.1 Eubacteriales bacterium
TCGACCTCGGTATCGTGGAGAGCCATCTGAAGCTTTTCATATGAATATCTGTCGTGGCTGTAGTGGATGATGTTCATCGTCTTAACGTATGCCTCGCAGAGCCAAGCAAGATAGGACTTGAAGCGATCGTAAACCTTATCATAATCAAGGTATTCGTCATCCATAACGGGCATTTTTGGGCCCACGCGAGTGCCGAACACATTGTCAACACCGCCATTTATTGCAAGAAGCAGGAGCTTTGCAAGATTCGTTCTCGCTCCAAAGAACTGCATCTGCTTGCCGACCTTCATCGCCGAAACGCAGCACGCGATTGCATAATCGTCACCGAAAATAGGACGCATAAGGTCATCGTTTTCGTACTGAATAGAATCCGTATCAATAGAAACCTTTGCACAGAATTTCTTAAAGGGTGTGGGAAGTGCCTCACTCCAAAGAACCGTGAGATTGGGTTCGGGAGCAGGACCGAGATTATAGAGAGTATTGAGAATTCTGTATGAAGTTTTTGTTACAAGTGTTTTGTGTGTTTCACCCATACCGCCAACGCATTCCGTGATCCACATGGGGTCGCCGCCAAAAAGCTCGTTGTATTCGGGAGTTCTCAGATGTCTTGCCATTCTGAGCTTGATTACAAGATCGTCAATAAGCTCCTGTGCCTCTTCCTCTGTGAGCTTGCCCTCTGCTATATCCTTCTCAATGTAGATGTCAAAGAACGTTGAGCAACGGCCAAAGCTCATAGCCGCACCGTTTTGCTCCTTGTTTGCACCAAGATAGCCGAAATAAGTCCACTGAATAGCTTCACGTGCATTTGATGCAGGCTGTGAAATATCAAATCCATAGGATTCTGCCATCTTTTTGAGATCCTCAAGTGCCTTTATCTGATCGTGAAGCTCCTCAAGACGTCTCATATTATCAACGTCCATCGGTCTTTTTCCGTAAAATGCCTTATCGCCCATCTTGTTGGCAATAAGGTAATCAACACCGTAAAGTGCTATTCTTCTGTAGTCGCCGATTATTCTTCCGCGTCCATACGCATCGGGCAGACCTGTCAAAAGGGCACAGTGACGAAGTGCCTTGATTTCATCCGTGTAGATGCTGAAAACACCGTCATTATGTGTTTTTGTATATTTGAACTCGTTTTCGATATTTTCCGAAACCTCATATCCGTATGCCTTGCAGGCACTTCTCGCCATTCTCATACCGCCAAAGGGATTTACTGCACGTTTCAAGGGCTCGTCCGTCTGAAGTCCGACGATTACATCCGTTTCTTTATCAAGATAACCCGGTGCGTGGGATGTGAGTGTTGTTGTTTTTTCTACATCTATGTCAAGAACACCGCCGTTTTCCATCTCTTTTTTGAGAAGGGAATTGAGCTTTTCCATCGACTTTTTTGTTCTCTCTGTGGGGCCGCACAAAAAGTCAGGAGCATCAAGATAGGGGGTATAATTCTTCTTTATAAAATTGCGAACATTGATCTCGTTTTTCCAGGTTTCTCCAACGAAACCCTGCCATTGTTTAAATTCCATTTTTCTACCTCCGTTTTTCTTAATTTATATATTTTAAATAATGTTTTTTTCATGATGAGGCACACAACATAT
>JAZNWX010000209.1:0-1646 GCA_045593575.1 Eubacteriales bacterium
GTTTGATTTGTATAAACAATATTATCAATTGTTTGATACATTGGGTTTCCTTTTTCTATAATTATTTCTTCTCCCGACATTTCTTCATTATAGTCGCAAGAAACAACTACACATTTCCTGAACCTATCGTAATCCCCGTAATTCGCTGTATAAAGCACAAATTCATACTCCGCGTTCTCGCTAAGCTCATACGGGAATGAACTATTTTGATTCATCTGAAAATAATCATGAGAATTATCTTCAAATCCGTTCCACTTGTAATTACCTCGTTTGGCAAGTGAAGTTGCACCTTGTGATGTAGTGTTATTTCCGACCGTTGTATGTATTGCATAGGATAAGCTCGGCGGCGTGTAATATTCGGACGGTACTAGAGCTACAACACCGTCCCCACAAATATCGAAAAACGCCTTGGCACATTTTGAAAAGACAGTACGGGGAGAGTTATTTGAGCCCCTTGATGCTTTGCTCGTTCCATCGTTGTAATCAATTCGCAAAGTCCATCCGCCGCCATCAACAATTCCGGGAGGAGATTTGAATTCTTCTTTTATATCAAACAATCCGTAGGTATATAGCCGATTTATCAGAATCTTCTCTTCTTCATCCGAGAACTCCGCTAAAGTTTCCGTCTTGTCGTTTTCTTCATCCGTGGGCAAGTAAGAATGTCTTGTCACAATGTTTTCGTCAAAATCAAAAATATATTCCGTGGTAAATCCGCCGTTATAGTCCACCATCGTGTACGTTAAACTCGTAAGAGGCGTTTTATCATACTCCTTGATAGCCTCACTACATCCGGCAAAGCAACACAAAAATGATGCTAAAGTTAATATCAAAGCAAAAAACTTTTTCATTCGATTTACCTCCATTCATAAACATCCTTCATCCTATAAGACAAGAAAAATCGTTAAAAGGTTACGTTAAATTGAAAAAAGTTAAGATAATAGTGGAGGTTTATTCTTATTTTAAGTAAAACCGGTTGCCCCTCACGATATTTACTAAAGCCTCTTTTTCATTCTCTGCCACACCGTCAATCACTGCATAAAGCAGTGATGTAAGCGTTTCACCCACCCGCTCACCTTTGATTCCAAGGGCTAGAAGATCGCCGCCGCGAATGGCAAGCCCCGAGATCTGATAGGGAATACCGCACTCACGAGCATCGGTCAGAACCTCAATGTCTCTATCAGAAAATCGCCCTGTGAGAATACCTAGTGCCAGGACTCCCTCGGTCACTTCTCTGCCGTGTTTTGCAAGGGTGGTAAGTGCTGATCTCCTGTTCTCAAATGATGCGTTCTCATAAGCGGAAAGCACCGAAATAGTATGGGTACGTGTGAATTTATCGGTCTTAAGCTCGGTCAGAACACGCTCTGCCGATGCCGCAGGGTCAACTGTGTTAAGAAGGAATATCGAAGCAAAACGCGAATAGATATCCGCATTATCAAATAGATTTTTATTTGGTAAATTCTCTATCCTTACACCGCCGAGAATAATCTCGAAAATTCCGGAATACTCGGTAAGAATTTCCTTCGCATCAACGCCCATAATCAGCTTTTTCAGCTCTGTATAGATCCTCTCGCGAGAGATTGACGTAAGATGGCTTGCAAGCTCGCGGGCAGCACATGCGGTATAGCTCTCGATCTCAAAGCCAAGCA
>JAZNWX010000210.1:0-2505 GCA_045593575.1 Eubacteriales bacterium
CGAGGTTCTCTTTTTTGCTTTCGATTTTTGCTTTATTCAAAGAAATAGAAGTAATAGTTATACCAGTTGCGAACGAATAAGCAATCGCCGGGGAGGGGCTCTTCGATCTCTCTGATATGATTATCCTTGTCTATGAGTATGTATGTGCAGACGTCATTTTCATTGATACGAACGCCTTCGGCTTTCCAACCGTCATTCATTTCCTTTCTTTTACAGTAAAATTCTATCTTACCGTTCTCGATCCGAAGCTGCTCAATCGTTGATGGATAGAGCCCGGCACTTGACGTATGATTTCTGTATTCAAAAGGAAATCCGCCCAACGAAACGGTTTTGATCTCAAAGAAATCCAGATCTTCCTCTTCGTCGGTCAGCTTATAGCCACCCATCAGCTTTCTTGCCCATTCCGCCATTTCAATTTCTTTTTGAGCGACCTCCGCCTCCGTCAAGGCAGGGATAGTGCTGAAAACGTATTCGACGCTATCGTGCTCAAACACGATATAGCTGCTTATAACGTCAAGTCTCCTGAGCTTGAAATAATCGGCTTTTATTGAAAGACCGTCATCAAAATTCATAACGAGCTCGTCAAAATAAAGCTCGGAATATTTTTCTACCTCATAAACGCCTTTATGCACCGTTCCGTTCAGATCCACAAATACAACCGCATCGTTCTCTCCAAAGCTGAGCGTTGTATCGGTGGCATTAGCCGTATAAAACGGATTGCAGAGCGTCACCTCACTTGAATATAGGATGTGCTTCTCAACACCGTTTTCGTCGACCTCTCCCGAGGGTACGTAATAGTGATTAATATGCCAATCCAATTTGTAAGGATCGGTAATAAAATGAAATTGTATGCAGGAGCAAAAAAGCAACAGCACAGAAATCAATACAAGCGTCAAAGCGATGATCCTCGTCATTTTCATAAAGCCTCCTTAAAATCAGATCATTTTTTCGCAGATCATATTACTGCAAGATCATTATAAATCACAACCACAGTAAAGTCAATATAATTTTTTATAAGAAAACACATCCCTCTCAAGGAAAAGGATGTGTCCCATATTTATTGTATCTTAATCGTTATGATTCGATGTATATGATTTTTTTGCGTCATAATAGTCTTGCAACGTTGAGCCCCAAATAGCAGAGTCCCTATTCGGAGTCCAATATATTCCAAATCCGTTTGGGCGACTTTCTGCTTCACAGAATATCTTCCAAACGGCCCCGAACGCATGTTGCTCAATGGTTGTAACGCTATCGGGAATAAATACGAAGGTAAGTGAGGAACAGTAACCAAACGCTTCTTTTCCGATCTTTGTTATGTTGTCGGGAATAAGTACGGATTCAAGCGAAGTGCATCCGTAAAAGGTCCTGCTTTCTATAGTGGTTATTTGACAGGAAAGGTCCACGCTTTTAAGCGAGGTACACCCGGAAAAGACGTTTTCTCCAAGATGGGTCAAGCTGCTTGGCAGATCTATTTCCTCAAGCGAGGCGCAGTTATTAAATACTCTGTCGTAAATCATCGTCAAGCCATCGGGCAGTCTTATACTTTTGAGAGATGCACAGTCCTCAAATGCACCGTATAAAATATAGCTCAACATACTGCTTCGGCCAATGCTTACCGTTTCCAGATTAACGCAACCGCTGAAGGCTGATCCTTCGATATAAAACAGATTGTCTGAAAGAGTTATGCTTTTAAGAAATTCGCATTTATAAAAAGCCCTGCCATCAATACTTGTGACCAATTTACCGTTGTACATTGAGGGAACAGTTATGTGCTCCTCGGTGCAATCTCCCACTCCGACAACGTGATATACGTCCTTATCTTCATCAAAATAATATTCAAGACCCGGTGTACCCTCAATACGTTGAAGGGAATTCAACACGTCCCCGCATCTTAAGCAAACATTTTCTATTGTATCATCGGACTCGTTATGTAGCCATTTGTAATCGTGTCCGTATTCGGGGGTATAAATGCCGTCTTCAACTCCGCAACCGCGGCAATTTCTGAACTGGTAGCCGTGATTTGTACAGCTCGCAACCGATTGCACGACCCAATCAGTCCAGTCGTGAACGTGAGGGGGCTCGGTAGTCGTCTGACCGGAACCGATATCAAAGCAGGCAACAAGCGTAAAAACGCAAGCCAAGATAAGTAATGCAATAAGCAGCTTTTTCATTATTTCTTCCCCTTCCCAAATAATCCTCGGCAGAAATTTTTATAAAAATATGCCGGCAATTTTATTCTATCACTTATATCTGATATTGTCAATACCCGGTCCTTGCTGCGCGGTTAGCACCCATAAATAAATCCCCATTTTGCATTTTGCATTTATTCACTGTAGGGACCGGCGTCCCCGACGGTCCAATTCAAAAGCAATCTCACCTTAGCCTCCCTTGTGTAAAGGGAGGTGGCAAAATCTTGGATTTTGACGGAGGGATTGTTACCAATGCAATGTAACCTTAGCCTTCCTGCGGGAGGAAGGTGCCGAGCCCGCGAGGCGGAAGGAGCCC
>JAZNWX010000211.1:0-7841 GCA_045593575.1 Eubacteriales bacterium
AAGCCTCAAACCTTTATGAACCTCTCGGGCGAGTGCGTGCGGGCAGTTCTCGATTTCTATAAAATCAGCCCCGACAATCTCATCGTCATCTATGATGACATATCTCTCGACGTCGGTCGCCTTCGTGTCCGTCGCGAGGGAAGTGCGGGAGGGCACAACGGAATAAAGAGTATTCTTGAGCATCTCGGCACCAAAACCTTCCCAAGAATAAAAATCGGTGTCGGACAAAAGCCCCATCCCGACTATGATCTTGCATCGTGGGTGCTTTCCGAGTTCAAGGATGACGAGCTGAAGGCACTCGAGGGCACTTTCCCAACCGTTTGCGAGGGACTTGAAAAGATACTCACAGCATCCATCGACGATGCTATGCAAATTTGCAATAAAAAACAGTAACGGAGTAAAATATGAGTTTTATTACCGACGCGATACGGCTTGATGGCGAATACCGTCAGCTCCTTGACACAGTGAAAAAGGAGTTTTCGGCACACAGGACGTATCCCATAGCTATAAGCGGTCTTTCTGACGGAGCAAGTGACGCCGCCCTCATTTCACTGATTGAGGATACCAAGGAAAAGCGGGGGAAGATGCCCGCTACCGTCATCTGTGCCGACGAAAAGGAATGCCTGCGACTTCAGAAGTTGCTGACTCAATTTGGTATAAGAGCAGGATTTTATCTCAACCGCGACCTGAATTTTTATAATATTACCGCCTCCCATGAGTACGAGCATGAGAGGCTTAAGGTCTTGTTCGGAATACTCAACTCCGAGCTTGACGCAGTAATCACGACGCCCGATGCGGCACTTTCTTATACTATTCCACCGAGTGAGCTTAAAAAGAGCATAATCAAGCTTGACACAAATACCGTCACAACTCCGCGTGAGCTTTGCAGATTTCTGACTCTGTGCGGATACACGAACGTCGAAATGGTTGACGGAGCAGGGCAGTTTGCTCAGCGAGGGGGAATAGTTGACATTTTTGCCCCCGGAGGATTCTATATCAATGCTGAGGGCGAGCGAGCAAGAGCCGATTTGCCCGTCAGAATTGAATTTTTCGGTGACGAGATTGACAGAATGGGACTTTTCTCGGTTGAAACACAGCGAATGCTTGAGAGTGTTGAGTGCATTGAGTTTTCCCCCGCACGCGAAATTCTGGCAACTGCCGAAAAAATCGCAAAGCTGAGGGATGCCGTGTCCGAGCAGTTCAAATCCTCAAAGGATGCAGATGCAATAGTTGAGCTGACCGGCGAGCTGAATGCCATTGACGGACTTAATAATGAGGGCGGCTCACTCAAGTTTATAGACAAATACATCACTCTGATCTATCCCGAAAGATGCTCTCTTTTCGACTATATCACCGAGCGAAGCTGCGTGATAGTCAAGGGTACCAACGCAATAAGCGAGAGAATAAGGGGTGCGGAGTGGCATCAGAACCGGGTGATCGAGGAGCTGCTTGAGGGTGGCACCATCGCACCGAAATACACCGATTATTCAAAGCCCTCCGTTCAGTATGAGCTGTTTCTTGACAGGAACGTAACTCTTCACACCGACTCCATAACGCAGGGGCTTTCGGGCAAGAACACAAGCGGAATCTTCCACTTCAGAAGCAAGCAGACGGTTTCCTATGACGAAAAAATCGAGCTTTTGTTTGAGGACATCGAGCAGTATTTAAGCAGTAAATTTGCCGTTTGCGTGCTGTGTGAAAACGAGGTTTTTGCAAAGAACATTGTGGGAACACTCACCGAAAAGGATATAAAAGCTATGCTCGAGCCGGGGAACGTGGCACAGGGCGAGGTCGGAGTTTTCTATAAGGATGCTTTCTTCGGCTATGAATTGCCGAGTGCCAGAATCTGCGTGCTTTCAACGAGCAGAGAGGGACGAAACGGGGGAATCAACTCTGTTTCAAGAACGATGCGTCGAAGAAAGAAAAAGAGCAACACGCAGGAGGTTTTCTCATACAACGATCTTGAGGTCGGCGACCTTGTGGTTCACGAGGCATACGGTATCGGTAAATATGCGGGAATTACAAATCTCGTTCAGGACGGAATCGGACACGATTACATCACCATTCAGTACGCGGGCTCCGATAAGCTGTTCCTACCCGTTGAAAAGCTCGACAGAGTTTCAAAATACGTCGGAGCACATTCCGATGACGGACTGATAAAGCTCTCCCGCTTTGGCGGAGCCGAGTGGGGCAAGACCAAGGCGAAGGCAAAGGCGGCTGTAAAGGAGATGGCAAAGGAGCTTATCGAGCTTTACGCACGCAGAACGAGAACACCGGGCTATGCATTTCCGAGGGATGACGAGCTGCAAAGAGATTTTGAGGCAGCCTTTGAATACGATGAAACAGATGCTCAGATTGAGGCGATAAACGATATAAAGAGCGATATGATGCAGTCGATGCCGATGGATCGACTTCTTTGCGGTGACGTTGGCTTTGGCAAAACGGAGGTAGCATTCCGTGCGGCATACAAGGCGGTGCTTGGCGGCAAGCAGGTTGCAATTTTAGTGCCAACGACCATTCTTGCACTCCAGCATTACCAAACCGCACTTTCCCGCTTCCGTGCATTCGGTGTCAACGTGGATATGATATCCCGATTCAAAACTGCAAAGCAGCAGGGAGTTACCAAGAGAAAGCTGAAGCGTGGCGAGATAGATATATTGATAGGAACTCATCGCATTATATCAAACGATATTGAATTTAATAATCTCGGACTCCTTATCGTCGATGAGGAGCAGAGATTCGGTGTGGCTCAAAAGGAGAAGCTGAAGAAGATTTCGGGCAACATTGACGTGCTGTCCCTTTCGGCAACACCCATTCCGAGAACGCTGAATATGGCGATGGGAGGACTTCGCGACATATCGGTGCTTGACGAAGCACCGATTGACAGAATACCGATTCAGACCTACGTGCTTGAAGAGGATGACCTCATAGTCAACGAGGCGATAAGAAGGGAATTAAGACGCGGCGGCCAGGTATTCTATATGCACAATTTTGTTGACAGTATATATGCAGTTGCGGCAAGGCTGCAAAGGGCTTTCCCCGATGCCAGGATCACCGTGGCTCACGGAAAGATGGATAAGGAGGAGCTTGAAGAGATCTGGGGCGAGATGCTAAAGGGCGAGATAGATATTCTTGTCAGCACAACGATCATCGAAACGGGAATTGACATTCCGAACGCCAATACACTCATTGTTGACAATGCCCATCGACTCGGACTTTCCCAACTGCATCAGATAAGAGGTAGAGTGGGACGTTCAAGCAGACGTGCGTATGCTTATTTCACGTATCCGAAGGATATGGCACTTACCGAGATAGCCCAAAAGCGACTTGAAGCGATAAGGGAATATGCAGAATTTGGTGCGGGATTTAAGATTGCTATGCGTGACCTTGAGCTGAGAGGTGCAGGAAATATGCTCGGAGCCGAGCAGCACGGACATCTTGACGCAGTTGGTTATGACCTGTATATCAAGCTACTCAATGAAGCCGTGCTTGAAGAAAAGGGCGAAAAGGTTGAACAGACGCCCGAGTGTACGGTAACACTTAATTATAATGCGTTCATTCCTGAAAAATACGTTTCGTTCTCGTCGCAGAGAATGGGACTTTATAAGAGGATTGCACTCATTGATAACGAATATGACCGACTTGACATTCTTGACGAAATTATCGACCGATATGGAGATATGCCAAAGCCGGTTGACAATCTTTTGATGATTGCCCTGATCCGTGCTAACGCACTCAAGTGCAAGGTGACGTCGATCACACAGGAGGGAGGGGAGTTCCGAATTTACCCATCGAAATTCGACCTTGACATCTGGTGTGACGTTGAGGAGGACTTTGACGGAAGGATGAGGATAATACTGACGTCGAAAACATACGTCAGCATTCGCCCGAAGAGTGGAGCCGACCCGTTAAAGACACTTAACCGAGTGCTTGAGAAGTACATTGAATTTGAGGCGAAAAGCAAAGAATAAAGGGAGCTTCAAATTTTGATTTATCGGTATGTATAAGCAAAGTAAATAAAGGCCCCTTTGTGTAAAGGGGGCTCCGCGTTAGCGGTGGGGGATTGTTGTTTTCGTTAAGATTACAATCCCTCCGTCACGGCAAGCCGTGACACCTCCCTTTACACAAGGGAGGCTTACTGATTTTTGTAACTACCCTATAAACCCCAATTGACCAATAACGAATATTATTTTAATGAAAGAAGGAAAAAACTATGAATTGTTTGTTTTGTAAAATCGTAAACGGTGAAATTCCGTCAAAAAAAGCATTTGAAAACGAGAATATCTTTGCTTTTTATGACATCGCTCCTCAGGCACCCGTGCATATTTTGGTAATTCCCAAAATGCATATAGCAAGTGTTGATGAGGTCAATGCGGAAAACAGCAAAATCGTTGCCGAGATTTTTGAGAATATTCCCAAAATTGCAAAAGCGGCAGGAATTGAGAACGGATACCGTGTTATTTCAAACTGTGGTGATGATGCCTGCCAGAGCGTACATCATTTGCATTTCCACATCATTGGCGGAGCTAAGCTTTCCGACAAAATGGCATAATTATGAAGAAAGAACCCACGATGTGGGTTCTTTTTTGCGAGGATTTTGTTCTCGTTCAAATTTGCAATTGTTAGCAAAAATACCTTGCAATAACAAACAAAAAAGCTCCCGAAATGATCGGGAGCTTTATTTTTTCATTGTCAATTCAAGTTGTCATCTCTCAGAATAAGAAATTCAAGAGCAACGATAAGTGAGAGGCAAATGCCGCCTGTGAGAAGGGAAACCTTGCCGATCTCGATTCCACCGATAATGCCGAGAAGACCGAGGAGTGCCAAAAAGCCGAACAATGCCTTTGCAGCCACAATCACTCTTGCAGAGCAGAGAAAATCAAGAACAGAATCGATAAACGAAAGGCACTTGTCAGCCATTTCAACGTAAGCGGGTTGCTTGCGAACGAAGGGACGGAAGTTTCCTTTTTTGGAATTCTGAGTATTGTAATTTATATTATTTCTTGATGTTTTGTAGTTGTAAGTAGTGTTCATAATTGTTCTCCTTTTTCTTGATTTGGAACTGTTGTGACATTATAATACCACATTCGACACCATTTGTCAATAGATTTTTTCCAAAAAGAGAAAATTTTTTATAAAATATTGAAAAAACTCTTTACAAAAGGAAAAAAGTGTGATATAATGATTCCACAAAAGGAAAAAAACTCGAATTTTGAAAGGAGTTTTGATATGGATTATATTGATAGAATTAAGCTGCTTAAAAGCGAAAAGAAGATAACAAACGATGCACTTGCAGAAATGACGGGCATTCCCCTTGGCACACTTTCGAAAATCCTGGCGGGAATAAGTGATAGCCCCAAGCTCTCAAACATCGTTGCGATTTGCGATGCACTTGACACCTCTCTTGAATACGTGGTTAACGGTATTCCCGAGAACACGAACAACTTCACTCTTGACCGCGGTGAGATGCGTTTGATAGAGAACTACCGTTCCCTCGACCAGCACGGAAAAGAGCTTGTTACTATGGTTCTTGATAAAGAGAAGGAGAGAATAGCACACGCACCTTATATGGATCACTCCGTGACAGAGAAGCATCAGAGCAAGATTTTGCCAACAGCAGTTCCGTTCGACAGGAAGCAGGCGATAAGAGAGATCGCGGCAAGCAGAGGACTTGGCAAGCGTCCGATAGAGATATACGATATGCCCGTTTCAGCAGGCGTGGGTGTGTTTGTTGATACACCCGCGAGCGAGGAAATTATGATACCCGATAACGAGAGAACACGCGAGGCGGATTTTGCACTTCGTATCAGCGGCAACAGTATGGAGCCGAAATACCGTGACGGTGACGTGCTTTTGGTTGCTAATTCCGACTACGTTGAGGTGGGCGAGCTTGGAATCTTCATTCTTGACGGAAACGGATATTTCAAGATTTACGGTGGCGACCGTCTTATTTCAATGAACTCGGTTTACGGTGATATTCTGCTCAAGGATTTTGACAGTGTGAGCTGTGTTGGACGAGTAATTGGAAAATTAAAGAGAAAATAGAAACAAAAAAGCACTAAAACAATCGAAAAAAGGATGCAATTCACTTGAAATTGCATCCTTTTTGTGTTAGAATGAGGTGAATTCAGATTTTGGTTTGTATAACATTACGACAAACCCAAATTTCACAGGAGAAAAAATATGAAAATAGTATTTCTTGATGCACTTGCACTCGGTGATGACCTTGATCTCTCCCATTTTTCCGAGCTTGGCGAGGTTGAAATTTACCAAACAAGCACCGAAAATGAGATTGCTGACCGTCTTTCCGATTGCGACGTTGCTATTACAAACAAATTAAAGCTGAATCGCACAAACCTTGAAAATGCAAGGAATTTAAAGCTCATCTGCGTCACAGCGACGGGTTTTGATAATATTGACGTTGGCTACGCACGTGAGCGAGGAATCGCGGTTTGCAACGTAGTGGGTTATTCTACCTCGAATGTTGCACAAATAACTGTTGGCTTTGTGCTTCAGCTGATAAATAAGAGCTGTGAATATCAAAGAAGTGTGTCAAGCGGACGTTACAGCGAGTGCGGAGTTGCTAATATTTTAGCACCTGCCTACCGTGAAATTGACGGTCTTAAGTGGGGAATTATCGGCTTTGGCAATATCGGTCGCAGAGTGGCGGGAGTGGCTGAGGCACTCGGCTGCCGCGTGCTTGTCAACAAAAGAAAAATGATAGACGGTTTTGAGTGTGTTGACGTTGACACAATATGCCGCGAATGTGATATAATTTCGCTCCACACACCGTTAAATGACACAACGCGTGGGCTGATTGATGCAAAGAGAATCGCTATGATGAAGGACGGAGTAATCCTTGTCAACGTGGCAAGGGGAGCAGTTACCGACGAGCGAGCTGTTGCGAGTGCAGTAAAATCGGGCAAGATCGGAGGATTTGGCTGTGACGTTTATTCCGTCGAGCCATTTTCAAGGGAGCATCCGTTCTATGAGATAAAGGATTACCCCAACGTGCTTTTAACACCGCATATGGCTTGGGGCTCACTTGATGCAAGAGTGCGTCTTTGCACGGAGGTCAAGGAAAATATCAAGGCATATTTCAGCGGTGAAATAAGAAACAGAGTTGATATAAAATAAGGAGTAGTTATGGCAAAGAAAAAAACATTTTTTGGTGATTTTAAAACCTTTATCACGCGTGGAAACGTGATAGATATGGCGGTTGGTATTATCGTCGGCGGAGCTTTTACAGCAATAGTAAATTCGCTGAGTAATAACATACTCAGACCGCTTATCAACTGGCTTTTGGCACTTATTTTGGGGAAGGACAGCTTGTCAGAGGTTTATACATTTTTGCAGACAGCATATAAGCTTGATGAAAACGGAGTTGAGGTAATCGACCTTGCCGAGTCGATCTATATTGACTGGGGAGCATTTATTAATGCGATAATCAACTTCTTTATAATTGCAATAGTGCTTTTCACGATAGTTCGTATTATCAATAACATCCGTGAGCTCAATGATGATATAAAAGAGGGAGCAAGCAAGGCGATACTTGACAGACACGAGATAGCGGAGCTTAAGGCACACGGAGTAAATATCAGAAACAGAAAAGAAGTTGACGAATATTTTGAAGAGAAGGCACGGCTTGCCAAGGAGGCGGAGGAAAAAGCGAAGGCAGAAGTGGAGGCGAAGGCAGCGGCAAGGGATGCCCAGCTGACAGCGGAGGATCTGCTAATAGAAATCAGGGATCTTCTCAGAGACAAATAGAAGAGGAAGGGACTGCCGATGGCAGGCGCCTTGTTTTGTGGAACATTTCAAATTTGCTCGTTGTTCGCACTCGC
>JAZNWX010000212.1:0-2041 GCA_045593575.1 Eubacteriales bacterium
TCTCATTTGCGTAGGTAATGGCGCGGTTGGCGATATCTATGTACAGGTAACAAAGACTGAGATTCCCACAGAATGCGAGCATAACTGGGTATACATGAACTGCACACTTTGTGGTGCTGCTAACCCCAACTTTGCTCACAACCTCCTCGTTGTAGGCGAAAACAAGGTTGTATGTAATGAATATCACCTTGTTGATACAACAGGTCACGGCAATCCTTACCAGTTCACATTGTTGACAGTAGCAGAAGATGGATTGTACATTTTCACATGTGATAAGCTTATCGGTATAACGATCTTCACAACAGAAATAAATGATCCTAAGGCTGACTTTACTGCAGGAACAGGTACTTCTTGGACAGTTTATGAAGCAGGCAAGGCAGAGCTTAAGGCCGGCACATATTACATTGGCTTTATCTACGTTGACGGTGTAGGCGAATACACGGTTAATATCGAAAAGCATGATGAGCATAATCACGATGCAGTTGTAACAGTTCCCACATGTACAGAAGCAGGTTACACAACACATACTTGCGTTTGCGGTGACACATATACCGACAGCGAAGTAGCAGCTCTTGGACACGACTATGCTGAGGGCGTATGCTCAAGATGTGAAGCAAAAGACCCCGATTACGTAGCTCCTCAGCCTCCTGTTGACGAAAAGCCCGATGACGGTGAGCCCGAAGAACCCGTTCAGCTTAACTTCTTCCAGAAGATCGTTAAGCTTATTAAGGACCTTCTTGCTAAGTTCCTTGGCTTCTTCAAGAGATTTGGTCTCTAATTTGAAAAATCAAGAGAATTATCTCTGAATAATACTGAGCAGGCGCTTCGGCGTCTGCTCTTTTTTGCTTTAATGTTCGTTTTGCACAAAATTAACAAAATAAATTGTGCAATGGGGCGAACTTTTGAAAAGAAATGATAAAATCTTGACAAAAATTCGTCAAAGAGGTATAATATCTCTGTAATAAAAATGAGAATAGGGTAACTATGCCTTTTTGCCTCTAATCTCTTGATTTATTAATAATTAAACAATTTATAAAGGAGATTACAATGAAAACAACATTAAGAATTTTCTCTTTGGTAATGGTTTTCGTTCTTGCATTGTCTGTTCTTACAGCTTGTGAGATCCCTCAGGACGTTTTGGATTCGCTTCCTGATGAAATCGTTAATTTGATTACCGGTAATAATCCCGAACAGCCCCCTGTTACTGAACACGAGCACAGCTTTGTAGAAGGCAAGTGTGAGTGCGGTGAAGAGGACCCCAACTACGTTCCTCCCGTTGCAGGCGACGGAAAGATTAAGGTATACTGGTTGCAGGGTCAGAAGGAGCTCAGAGTTGATGAGGTAGAAAAAGGCACGATCCTCACATCTTGGGAACCTAAGGTATCCGGTAAGGAATTTAAGGGTTGGTACTCCGATCCCGGTTGCACAAAGGCTTTTGATTTCACAAAGCCCGTTGAAGCTGAGACAGAGATCTATGCTTCCTTCAAGACAGTTGCAGGCGGCGGTGACGACCCCGTTGAGCCCGAATACGCAGATTACTATCTCATCGGTAAAGGTATGGGTTCACTTGCAGTTTCCGGTTGGGATCACAACAACTCCGCTACACAGCTCGGTATGACCGACAACGGTAACGGCACATACACTATCACTATCGACTTCTATGCAGGCGATATGTTCCAGATCTGCCACGGTCTCTCTTGGGACGGACAGATGGGTCTTGGCTACATCTCCGGCGCGGCTCTTGTTGAGGGCAGCGAAACTCAGGGTGAAGTTAAGGACGCAGAGGGCAACGTAGTATTCACAGGCGTTCAGGAATACAGCAATCCTATGACTGCTTGGAATATCACTTGTGCTGTAGGTCAGGACGGTAAGTATACATTTACTCTCGATCCCATCAACGGCACGATCGCTTGGGAGCTTCTTGAAAGATATGAAGCTAAAGAGCAGCCCACAGTTGAAAATGCTATCTACTTCATCGGTACGTTCAATAACTGGGATACTCTCGGTCTTACTGACGAGTGGAAGCTCACAAAGAGCGAGG
>JAZNWX010000213.1:0-3686 GCA_045593575.1 Eubacteriales bacterium
GAAAAATATAATGTTTACGTTGATGACGCATTATATCAGACAACAGAAGACCGTGATATTACAATTACAGGTCTTACAGTTGGCAGCAAGGCAACTATAGCTGTTGAAGCAGTTCGCGGTTCTGATGTTTCTGAGCGCTCTTCTGTAAAGGTAGATGTTGGTGCTGAAAAACGCGACTGGAACTTCACTGCTTACGGTCCCTCAACAAACAACAGCAAAAATGATAACTATTATATGGAAAACAAGGACGGATCCGTTACTGTATACTCCGTTAACGGTAAGGGTAAGATTCAGCCCACAGGTCCTGACGGTTTGTCATATTACTATACAGCAATTCCCTCAGATCAGAACTTCACATTCCGTGCAACAATAAGTATTAACAACTGGACGTATTCTAACGGCCAGGACGGTTTTGGTCTTATGGTTATGGACCACGTTCCCTCCGGCTCTACACCTAACCAGAATTTCTGGTCAAATCTTTATACTGCAGTAGCTACAAAGATTGAATACCGTTATGAAGATTTCGAAGACGGTGGATATAAGCTCTACACAACGGACTCCATCAATGGAGATAAGTACAGCATGAAGCTCGGTATCGGTTCTATTTCTAAGATCGGTATTGATCAGTCAATCATTGACCGCACAACTCTCGGTGAGAGTGGTCTTATTGTAGGTCAGACAGGTGCTCTTCAGTCAGTTGTTCAAACTCTTGAGTGTCGCACCGGTCTCCTTGGTAAGAAGGCAGGCACATATAATATCATTGGTAAATACACTAATGAAGTTGCTCCTGAGGGTACATTGGATGATGAATATCTCATCACCGAAATGACTCTCGAAATTCAGAAGAACAACACAGGTTATTTCATTACATATTACGATAAGAACGGTGACGTTGTAAGAACAATTAAGAACTATGAGCCCGATGCTCTTGAAAAGTTTGACGCTGACTACGTTTATGTTGGTATGTTCGCTTCACGTAACGCCAACGTAACCTTCAGCGACATTACTCTTACAACAATTGCTAAGGAAGATGACCTCCCCGCTGAAGACAGACCTATTGAAAAGATTATTCCTACCGTTACTGTAACATCCGCATCTTCTACAACTACAACGGATTATAATCTTGTTGCTGACTTTAACGTTGCAGGTACTGTTGACGTAGTTATTAACAACAAGAAATTCCTTACGGGTGTTGAGGTTGACGCTTATGAACGTCTTAATACAGTATTGGATATAAGCGAAGTTGCAAGATACGATATTCCCAACTCGCTCAGAATAGTATTCACTCCCGATCCCGATCAGGAGCTTCCTCCCTATACAGCTCTTTCAACTACAAATCCCGTTTGGTTCAATATGGACATTGCTCTTTATAAGGGTAACTACCATAAGAAAACAATCTACGTTGCTCCGGAACCCATAGGTATGTATTACGGAAACGGATCCAAAGAGTTTCCTTATGATATTTATACAGCTATCAAGCTTGTAGTTCCCGGTCAGACAATCGTTCTTATGGAAGGTACATACAAGCTCGAAACAGGCCTCAGAATTGAAAGAGGTGTTAACGGTACAGAAGAAAATCCCATCAGAATGATTGCCGATCCCGAAGCCAAAACAAGACCTGTTATCGACTTCCTTCATATGGGTAACGGTATTACTCACGGTGGTAACTGGTGGTATTTCTCAGGATTTGACGTTACAAATTCCATTGACGGCAGCAAGGGCTTCCAGATTTCAGGTAACAACAATGTTCTCGACCAGGTTAACGCATATAACAACGGTAACACAGGTATTCAGATCAGCCGTTATCACGTAGTTGACCTCACTATCGATCAGTGGCCCGCAAACAACCTCGTTCTTAACTGTACATCTTACAACAACGCAGACTCAGGTTATGAGGATGCTGACGGATTTGCAGCTAAGCTCACAATAGGTGAAGGCAACGTATTTGACGGTTGCGTAGCTCACCACAATGCCGATGACGGTTGGGACCTCTATGCTAAGATTGCAACCGGTGAGATCGGTGCAGTTACTATCAGAAACTGCGTAGCTTATGAAAACGGTTGGCTTGTTGACGGAACCGTGGCCGGTAACGGTAACGGATTTAAGATGGGTGGTGACAACCTTCCCGGTCAGCATCATCTCATCAACTCCATAGCTTTCAATAATAAAGCTAAGGGTATTGACTCCAACTCTTGTCCTGATATTATCGTTACAAATTGTATCAGCTACAACAACGGTTCTCATAACGTTGCGTTCTATACAAACAGCGGTAATAACACAGACTTCGTAGCTAACGGTATTATCTCAATTAAGGATGAAAAGCTTCAAGATGCTGCTCTTGTTAAAGAAAGCTTCAAGCCTCTTGGAAACCAGGATGTAGATAAGTATGAAAATGATTCTAACTATTACTGGAACGGTTCTGAATGTGCAAACAAATCAGGTACAGTATTGACTACGGATATATTCGTAAGCACAGAGTTCAAGGGTATTACAAGAAATGCAGACGGTTCAATCAATATGAACGGTTTCCTTGAGCTTAACGAAAAGGCACCCGCAAACGTAGGTACAACAGGTGATTCTGCTCCCTCCTATACAATTGAGCTTCTTCCCGATGAACAGTGTACATTCTCTGAAGAATGGATAACAACTGACATTTACGTTCACTGGCACGAATGCGAATGCGGAAATAAGAGTGATATTGATTTCCACGACCTTGAGTACGTAATTGACAAAGAAGCTACAGACGATAAGCCCGGTTACAAACACAATGAGTGTAAAACTTGTGGACACAAGAAAGCTCAGATCGAGATTCCGCCTCTTAAAGACAATCAGGCAGAAGAAGCTCCCGGTGGATTTATCGGATTCTTGCTTAGCATCTGGAATGCAATTGTTAACTTCTTTAAATCACTTTTTGGTATTAAATAATTAATACACTACTATTCCCCCGAGAGAAATCTCGGGGGAGTTTTTGCAAAAGAAAAGGCACTCTTTCGAGTGCCTTATTATTTTATTCTTATTAACCGGGCTGTTTGCCGAAGTATGCCTGAATACCGCCGTCAACGTAAAGGATCTGTCCATTTACAAAATCTGATGCGCTTGATGCAAGGAATACTGCGGGACCTGCAAGATCCTCGGGATCTCCCCAACGACCTGCGGGTGTTTTTGTATCGGTAATGAAGCTATCAAAGGGATGCTTACTTCCGTCCGCCTGAGGCTCACGGAGAGGGGCTGTCTGAGGAGTAGCGATATACCCGGGGCCAATGCCGTTACACTGGATATTGTACTGACCGTATTCGGATGCGATATTTCTCGTGAGCATCTTAAGTCCGCCCTTTGCGGATGCGTATGCGGAAACGGTCTCACGTCCAAACTCGGACATCATCGAGCAGATATTGATGATCTTACCGCTTCTCTGCTTAATCATTGAAGGAAGAACTGCCTTTGAAACGATAAATGGAGCATTAAGGTCAACGTCGATTACCTGACGGAACTCACTTGCCTTCATTTCAATCATTGGAATTCTCTTAATAATACCTGCATTATTTACAAGGATGTCAATTACTCCAACCTCTTTTTCAATCTGTGCTACCATAGCATTTACTGCATCCTCGTCAGTAACGTCACAAACATAGCCCTTTGCGTCAATACCGTCAGCTGCGTAGGAAGCAAGTCCACGGTCAACAAAT
>JAZNWX010000214.1:0-14463 GCA_045593575.1 Eubacteriales bacterium
AGCAGGTGCTTCCTGCTACCCTTGCAATTCCCGGGAAGTTCAACGTTCATAACGCACTTGCCACTCTGTCCGTTGCCAAAGCAATTGGTATAAGTATGAATTTTGCAGTTGACACCATCTCAAATATGAATATAGACGGCAGATTTGAAACTCTTGTAGCTGATAACGGTGCGTGCTTTGTGATTGACTATGCTCACAACGGACTCAGCTTGAAATCGGCTCTTGGTGCTTTGAGAGAATACAATCCCAACCGCCTTATCTGCCTTTTTGGTTCAGTCGGATGCAGAACACAGTTCCGACGAGCACAAATGGGTAAGGTTGCCTCAGAATTTGCCGATTTTTCAATTTTGACCTCGGACAATCCCAATACGGAAAATCCGCAGGCGATAATTGACGAAATTGCTGTACAGTTTGATGACAATTCTCCGTATATATCGATCCCCGACAGAAAAGAAGCAATAGAATACGCCTGCGAAACAGCCAAGGAGGGTGATATTATCCTTCTTGCCGGCAAGGGACACGAAAGATATCAGCTTATTAACGGAAAGAACGAATATTTCTGTGAAAAGGAAATATTGGATAATCACATAAACAAATCCAAAGTAACCAATTATTAAGGAAAACTGAAAATTATGATAATAAACAAACGAATATTGATTATTTGCTCAGTACTGTTTTTATTGGTTGAGGCAGCATTGGGTATTATTATCCAGATAGCACCGACTCCCAAGAATTTTCAGTATCTATCGGTTGCTTTAGCTTGTGTTTTTTGCTTCTTATTCATTGAAAAAACATCCTCATATCTATTCACGCAAATTGCCTTACTATTCACTGTGGGTGCCGATTTCTTTCTTGTTTTTTTTAGCGGAAGTAACCGCTTGGCAGGAATGTTATTTTTTGTGGGCACTCAAATTGCTTATTTTTTAAGAATTTTCTTTGAAGAAACCAATCTGAAAGCAAGGAAAATACATCTGATATTGCGTATTTTTGCAGCAATAGCAGTTCTTGGTGCAACCACAATCGTTCTTGGTGAAAAGACCGATGCTTTATCCCTTGTATCAATGTTCTATTACACAAATCTTATTCTGAATATCGCTTTTGCTTTCATCCACGTAAAAAACGATTATCTTTTTGTACTTGGACTGATTCTTTTTGCTGTTTGCGATACCTTTATAGGACTTTCAAACATAGGGCCGTATATAACCATTTCAGAAGGTTCACTGATATATAAGCTGCTAAATTTGGAAATAGATATTGCTTGGATATTTTATATTCCCTCGCAAGCACTTTTATCCATCAGCTTATTGACAAGGAAATTAAAAAAGAGAGTATGAATTTCATACTCTCTTTTTTTATTATATTAAGTCGGAGCCGTCCTCGGGAATAACCTCGTTAACTGCTGCAATTGCACATTCAATCATATCATCTGTAGGTTCAAGAACCGTGATTCTCTGCATCCAAAGTCCGGGAGCTGAAAGAACTCTTGTAACTGCGTTGTCGTGCTTACCTGCGAGCTTGATGAACTCATAACCAAGTCCCATTGTCAGGGGAAGCAAGGCGATTTTGATAAGGGATCTCAGCCAAGCGTGTATTACGAAGTCACCTATTCTGTGAGGAATAAGCAATCCGATAAACACACCGATTATTACCATTACGATAAGGAAGCTCGTTCCGCATCTTGGGTGGAATCTTCCCTGCTTTTTAACGTTTTCAACCGTGAGATCGAGTCCCGCTTCATAACAGAAAATTGTTTTATGCTCTGCACCGTGATATTGGAAGGTGCGTTTAATATCGTTCATTCTTGAAACGATTGCCATATATCCAACAAGAATTACAATTTTCAAAATGCCCTCAAAAAGAGATTTTAAGAATATTTGCTCTCTGAGAAAGGCAAGACCCGGGATAAAGGTGATAAGCTCATAAAGGAATGAGGGAAGGTATATAAAAAGTCCTACTGAAATAAGAACACCGAGAATTGCTGCAACAACACCGACAACTGCCATAATGCCTTTGCTTTCTTCCTTTTCATTTTCGTCCTCAAATCCTGCAATTTCTGCACTCTTCATAAGTGATTTATATCCCATCGACATTGAAGATGCAAAGTTGAAAACACCGCGAACGATGGGTATCTTCTTTAATTTATCAACAAAGCTGCTTTTTTTGTTTGCGGGGGTATTGTCCCATTTTTCAAGAACGATTTCGCCTTGAGGATTTCTCACCGCCATAGCGGACTGCTTGGGACCACGCATCATAATTCCTTCGATAAGTGCCTGACCTCCAATTGAGGTCTTTCTTACGGCACACGATTCATTTTTTGCCATATATTCTCCATTCTTGCACATTTGTGCACGATAATTTTCTAATAGGTTATTATAATACAAATATATGAACTTTTTGTGAACAAACCGAAACGTCAACTAATATTGATTGTTTTTTTCAAATTTTGATTTATAGGGGAGTTGTTCGCACTCGCCTGTGCGATTGTTTTGCCCCGCTTTTTCAAAAGCGGGAGCCCAGCGGCTTGAGCGAAAAAACGCCATTTCTTTTTTGCAAAGCTTTTTTCTTTGTGGCTTTAGTTTCAAAGAAAAAAGCGTCTAACAAGTTTTGATACCAAAGGTCTTTAGCCGCTTTCTTTGACGTCAGAGGCGCAAAGAAAGCTACCAAAGACACGCCGATTCGCCTACGCGGCGGGCGCCACTAGGCGTGGGGCGCCACCTTTGAAAAGGTGGACGAAACAATAGCTTTGGTTCGTGCGAACAACTCACAGATAAATCAAAATTTGAGCAAACTATCTGTTTAACCAAGCAGCAATAACTGCTGCATCAATTTCAGAAACGGTTACACCTAAACCACCGTATTCTACCATCGAGGTTACAACGATTTGCGGATTATCCATTGGTGCAAAGGCGGTGAACCAACAGTTTTGGTCAGTGTCTGAAATCTGAGCTGTGCCCGATTTTCCGCATACATCAACGGTTATTCCGTTATTTATATACATATTTTCACTGGCGGTGAAAGAATTAGTAATCATATTTTTCATTCCAAGCTTGATGATGTCAAGGGTGGATGGCGAAATATCAACCGTAGTGAGTACCTTTTTTTCACTCATATAAACAATTTCGCCCGAGAATGTGCGAACAGAGTGCAAAAGATTTGTTGCATAACGCGTTCCGCCATTGGCAACGGTGGCGATATATGAGGTTACCTGAAGCGGTGAGTACAGATGAATTGACTGTCCGATATATGAAGTTGCTTCATCAGAGGGCAGCCAATTGAGTGAATTTTCAGGGCAGGCGATCTGACCGATTTTTTCGGGAAGCTCAATTCCGGTACTCTGTCCAAGTCCCAGCTTTTCGCAATATTCCTTCATAAGCTCAATGTCAAAATTATCGTATCCTGCTTCAATAAAATACGAGTTGCACGAGAAGGTTATTGCTTCAACAATATTCAGCGATTTTGTGTAATAATCCGGATGGTTATTACATTCTACCGATAATCCGTGATGAAAATATCCTTTGTTGCAATAAAATCTTGTGTTTTCGTCAACTATTCCGCTTTCGAGGGCGGCAATAGCGGTTGCAATCTTGAACGTTGAACCGGGAGCAAAAACTGAATTTATTGCTCGGTTAATCAGGGGTAGATAAGGATTTGAAGCGATTGAAGAATAATCGCTTGAAAAAGTTTGAAGATTATAGGTAGGATATGAGGCGATTGCCAAAATCTCGCCTGAATTAGGATCAACGGCTACACTTGCACCGGTATTTTTTTCCTCTTTGATCATATATGCCTTAAGAGCGTCCTCTGTGGCAATCTGTAAATCTATATCAATGGTCAGCCAAATGTCCTTGCCTGCAACGGGCTCCTTGGTTATTTCTTCCTTGATGATCTCGCCCTCACCGTTTTTGGTGATGGTTTTGAGTCCGTTAATACCGTGAAGATAATCTTCAAATTGCTTTTCACAGCCGTCTATACCGACAAGAGCATCAATTGAGTATCCAAGCTCCTTATAGTACTCCCAATTGTCCGCGTTGATTCCACCCACCGTGCCGAGAATATGTGAGGCATATCCCGGATACATATACGTTCTTTTGGCACTGATTCTATCCGTAACCCCGACTATTGAAAGCTCCTTTATGTAGGTGACAAGTGTGATGTCAACTCCGCTTGCTATACAGTAAGGCGAGGCTGAAGAAAACTGAGTTCTGAGCATATCGTATCTCACACGAATCAGCTTGGTTATTTCTTTATCACTATAAACCGACTCACCGTTTTTATCAAGCTGATTGAATTTCCAACGGTTAACTAAGTATTTGACAAGCTCGTCAGCACTTGCCCCCTCCATTTCAAGCTCGGTGAGAATTTTAGTCAGTGCCTTATTTATGGCAGTACCTGTTTGCATCGCCTCGCTCGAATAAGAAAAGCTCGGATATTCACCCACAAAGGGGAAGAGATCCTCTGTTCTGTGCTCGTTATTGTGTGTGTCGTTAATAGCATCTATTACTTTTAAAATTGTGCGATTGAACTCCACATAGTCATCGGGCATATCATTATAGTCAAAAACAATATCGTATGCATAAGAGGTTGTTACCAAAACCTTACCGTTTCTGTCACAGATATTGCCACGCAACGCTTGAATGACCTTTGTTTCGGTTGTGTATTCGCTTTCTGCACGAAGCTGCTCGGTTTTGTCCTTGTTAAACTGAAGATTTACAAGACGGGCTGCAAATATCATACACACAAGCACAAATATCAAGGACAGAGCCAAGTATCTTCTGTGACTATTCTTTTTTTGAATCACTTGTCCGTCCTCCTTTGATATTTTGTGGGCAAGACAGCCCAAATACTATTTATCTATACACTAAAAGTGTTTAATGCCATAAGCAAGAAGCAAACGGCGATAAGAAGAATTGCACCGGGATTGAAGAAGATTGTATCAGCAGCGGTTCCCTTGGGAAAAATTACTTCACCCTTATTTACAGTGATTTTTCTCAAATTCTTAAAAAATACCACAATACCTACAACGACCATTGCAAGCATACCGTATGAATAAATCAAGAACAAAAACAGGGGCAAGAGATTTGCCAATATATATTCCTCGCTAAGAGTTCCTGCCATAACCATCTGCATAAGATCGTCAAGATTAATCATTGAACCGATCAATGTCGGAAGCACTCCGCAGAACAGATTAACAAACATATGAAGGGCAATAGTATATATGATTTTACCCGTTTTCACGTAAATGTAAGAGAAAACTATGCCATTTAAGAACGCATAGAAGAACTGATACAAATTTCCGTGGAAAAGACCGAACATAAATGCGGGAAGAAGAATTGCCACCTTCTCACCGTATGGTATAAGACGGTCAATAAAGAGCTTTCTGAACGTCAGCTCCTCGAAAATCGGGCCGATAAGACCAACCACCAATACACTTAAATAGATGTTGGTGTTGTCCAAAAGCACGTTTACGGAGTTTTCCGGTACTCTGCCGAGAAGCTGTTGAATAGTAGTCATAATCGTGCTTGAAATATCACTGCCGATGTAAATAAACATCATACATACAACGAGATATTTCCACATCATTTTCATCCCGATAGAATTGCTCATTGGCTCTTGCTTTGGAATGGAACGCAAGAACAGGCAAAGTACGGGAAATGCGATAAGATACTGAATAACGGAATTCAGAAGTATAACGAAATCGGCACTTCTGAGAAGAGAGGGAGCGAAGGCTCTGAGAATATATCCAAAAGCGAATGAACACACCTCACAGCTTACAAGATACATAAAAAACGCAAAGCAAATTTTAGAAAAGACTTTTTTGTGTCCCTTTCTTTCGCTCTCGCTCATAATTATTTCATATTGAGGTTCATTCTGAAAATTAAAGTCATTGTTCATATTAAGTCCGTCCTTTCTTGGATTTTAAATTCAAAAGCTTGGCAATCGCTGAGAAAATCAGATACGAAAGCGAGCAGAATACCATCGAAGATATAAATTCGGGTACGATAGCCCTTGAAATCATATTGAGTAAATTGAAGCTGTATGCGAACAGGGATGTTTCAATAAGATTGAATACTGCCTTGAGTGCGAATGTCAGTATTGCAAGGGCAAGATACGATATATAATTTTTGCCCAAAAATCTGTCTGACACACCCCAGAGTGTATATCCGCACAGAAATGAGAACATCAGATAAAAGGGATATACAAATCCGCCAAGTGCACAGTAGAAAAAGCCGGAAATAATTCCGCATATTGCCGCGACTTCCTTTTCGTCCTTCATAGCTATCACGAGAACAGCACCAAGCATAAGGTCGGGCGTAGCACCAAGAATGTTTATTTTGGCAAAAAAGGTTACCTGAGCAGTTGACAGGATAAATAAAGCAACTGCATAGACAAAGCATTTGTAGGCAATCATTTTTGCTCTTTGAGCGTTGATTTTTCTTGCCACGTCCCCACCCCTTTTCTTATAATTATCCATTATAAATTATACAACAAATTTTATTAAAAATCAATGGTATTATATAAATAAATAATAATTTTATTACTAATATATGGGCTGCATACCAAAAAAAAATCCCCCTCCGAAAGGAAGGGGATTGATTCAATTCTTATTCAGTGTGGCGGCAGCTTTTTAATATAAATGAAATACTGCTGCACGCATCCAGCTCTTCTTTTGGAACAGAGATCCAGACAAGTCCTGAAACAGTGTGCACATCTGCATCTGCCGAGCAGGAGCAATCCTCAGCACCGTCGATTATGACAACTAATTTTTCACCGTCTATCACATATTCGACTTGACCGTCGAAGCAGCTCAGGTCGTGATGGGTTTCCAGTGTGAACCAGCCGAGGAGTAATGAGAACGTATCGAATGTTCCTCCGCGGTAGTCGTAATACCAAATGCTTTTATTATCTTCATCAACGTCGGGATCCTTTGAAGGAACACAGTCCTCGCCTATTAATTTTTCCAGGTGAACAAATTCTTCATAGGTATCAAATCGGTAAACGGGCATACTGTAGTCGGTTTCAACGTCAAAGCCGTCCGCATAAGGATCTCTTACTGATTTAATATCCCAGTCACCGCTAAGCGATGTGGGTGCTGTGGTGATCTCGTTTTCAGGTTGGTAATAAGTAATGTTATACTCCTGGATATCAATACCCGCATTTATACCATTGAGATCCGGTGCCGCCGAACAAGATGAGAAAAGGAAAAGGCACGCAAAAATAGCTATACAGAATATAATTCTTTTCATATTGACACCTCCCAAATTAATGAATAAACGTTATGTCGGTGCAAATCACCGTATAATTGTAGTTCATAGGATGGATCAAAATATCATTCCAATCCTTTGCAGTACCCTTAAAGGTTATGGTGGAGTTTTTGGGGAGAGCATAAGCACCGAGCTTACTTAATCCCTTGAACATATCAACTTTAACCTCGTCATTTGTGAGAACATAATCATTATCAACGAGGTGTCCGATACTGAATGCATAGTCACCAATTGATTTTAGGCTGTTGGGAAGTGAAATTTCAACAATTCCACTATAATAGAAGGCTCTTTCGCCAATGTCTTCAAGCGACTCGGGTAAGGAGATGCTTTGAAGCGATACTGTGCCGTAGAAGGCTTTCTTTTTAATATTCGTTATTCCGTACGGAAGGATAACCTCTGAAAGAGAAATGCATTCAGCAAAAGCGTATGTTTCAACGACCTTGAGATTTGCCGGAAGTGTAATGGAGGTCAAGCCGGCACACTTGTAGAATGCATATTCACCGATTCTTGTAACGGTATTTGAAATAGTGATGCTCTCAAGGGATGTGCAGCCTCTGAATGCACCGCCCTCAATGGTGAATACACCGTCGGGTATAACAACGCTGACTATTTGTTCATTGTTCATAAATGCACCGCCAGCAATAGTTGTTACGGGTTTTCCGTTATAGTAAGAGGGAATGATAATCGCCGTATCTGTGCATGATCCGATATGAACAAGCGAATAGCTGTTTGAGTCGGGATTAAGAGTAAACTGAAGTCCCGAGGATGCATTATCGTCTGCACCGGGAATGATGACGCTCATATCAGCTGTACTGATAACAGTGCCGCAAACAGTGCATTCAGTATGTCTTTTGCCTTTTTCGGTTTCTGTTGGGATGGTATCCACTATCCAGTTGCCCTCGATATGTGGAAGCATAGCGATTTCCTGTTGAGCGATAAGAACCTCGCCACAGTGTGAGCATTGCCATCCGTCAGTATATCCAACCTCTGTGCAGGAAGGATTAGTTCCGGGGATTTTATCGGTTGAATCGTGCATACACGCGAGCTTTCTTTCATAACCGCAATTGTTGCAGTAGGCATCCCTGTCGTGATCGTAAACGTGAGGTGCGGTATAAGTAATCTCATATCCGGAGATCATCTTTCCGCAGTCAAGACATTTTTCACCGTCCGTGCGTCCTGTCGTAGTGCAGGTTGCTTCAACTCCTTCAACGGTTTCGGTGTGGACGTGCTCACAGCGAAGATTTCTCGTATATCCGCATCTGTTGCAATCCGCGTCATCTGAATCGGTATATTCGTGGTCGAGTGCGGGCAGCTCAGTCTGAGCAACGATAACGTCACCGCAATTCTGACAAACCTGACCGCCCGAAACACCGGGAGTCGTACAGGTTGGGGCAATTGCCTCAAGCGGAACTATGGAGTGGTTTGTGCAACGGTTTGGGTCAGGGAAAATAAACTGAACTAAAATATTGTTTATTGTGTCGCCTGCACTTGGCCAAACCACATTAAAAACATTGTTGACAAACTCAAGCACCTCGCACGAGGTCAGAGAAACGCAGAGTATCATAAGCATCAGAATAATTGCTAAGATCCTTTTTTTCATAGGGATACCTCCTATTAATATATGTTCTGATTTAATGGTAGCATAAAAACACGTGATTGTCAACAATATGCAAACAAAAAAACCTTCCGTCAGGAAGGTTTTTTAATATTAATCAACGTAGTAATTTGGGAACAGCTTTTCCCATACCTTGCGGCAACCGTAGGTGTCGGCTATTGAGGAGTGTGCAACGCCCTCCCAATCGATACCAAGGCAAGCCATCGCATCGGTCAGAGATGCGTGAACAAGATCAGGATGATTTTCGTGCATATATCTTACGTATTCAAACGCACAGCAACGGATTTTTGATTTGAGAGCTAATCTCTCCTGCTCAGTTTCATAGATATATTTTATGTGTGAATAGTCGGTTGACACACCGTATGCTATGATGTTATCCGCTTTGGCGAAAATTTCCTTGATTTCGGGAGTAAGCTCTTCAAGAGTGGGGGAATTCTGCACCATTTCGGGAGTGATTCCGTGAATTTTCTCTGTCTTTTTCCACTTGCTTGTGTGTGTGGGCTTGACAAAGGTGTTCATAATAAGTCTGCCAAGACCGTCAACGATTGAAATTGAAATTATCTCATCCCTGTCATAGAAGCCGGTGAGCTCAAGGTCAAAGAAAATAACGTTTTCTCGCTTCATACCGAAGCTTTGGGCACGGTATGCGTTACCAATCTCTCTGCGTTCGGCAAGGTCAATTGCATAGCAGCTTTCACAAAGCTTTTTCTTATACCTTGGATGCTTGCCGCATTTAACACACATAAGAGGCAAACGAATACAGGTTTTTTTGTCATAAAAATATGTTTTTGTTCCGTCTTTTTTTAGGGAGAAGCCCACGGGCTCTTCAACGGGCTCATAGTGGATCTGAGCAAGTCGTTCTTTAGTGAAAAAACCGTAGGATGAAGCACGTCGAGTGCTCATTCTTTCAATTACCGTTCCTGATGGAAGAACCTCAATTTGCTCCCTTGTGTAGCTGAAATGCCAATCGTCAATTTCAGCCTCCTCAACCGTGTCGGGACTGAAGAAGAAAATAACGGTTTCGTCAGCATTTTCCTTAAACGCACAGGGAAGAGCAGTCGATTTGAGGTGGAATTTTTTAAGTTCGGCACGCGTAAGATACTGTTTTGTTCTTGCTGCCTCGTCCGTTATGGCGGGAATAATTACGCCCGGACGCAATTCTAATTTAGTTCTCACAATAATCTCCAATATATATAAATAATGAAATATCAAAAAACACTAAAAATTAGTATATCACAAAACTGACATTTTTTCAATAGTGTTCATAAAAAATCTTGCATAAAAATTCATTTTTTATTTTGAGTATAATTATAATTTTTCTGCACACAATATTCACAAGCAGATTTCTCTGCTTAATGATATGAATGTATTAATATATTTATATTCGGAGGTCAATTATGATTATTGATAAGATCGCGCTGATTTTGACTATTGTCGGCGCACTTAACTGGGGCAGCATAGGTCTTTTTCAATTTGACATTGTGGCGTGGATCTGCGGCGGCCCTGCGACCTTGCTTGCACGTGTGATATATACAGTTGTAGCACTTGCGGGCATTTGGTGCATCTCTCTCCTCTTCCGTCAAACCGATGATGACGTTGTTACACAGGATATGAGATAAAGAAAAGGCGAACCGTTAAGGTTCGCCGATTTTTTATTTTTGTTTTGCGGCACCGACAAGACCGAGGATGCCGTCAACGATGAGAAGTACACCGATAACCTTGATAACCGTTCCGATAACGTCACCAAAGTCAATTACAAGCATTACACCGATAGCAATGGTGAGAGCTGCAAATACGATACCCAAAATGCTCTTGTTTTTAAGCTTAAGAACCGCGATCAGATCCATAACGCCCTTAGCGGCAATAAGTACACCAAGAACCTTCAAAACGATATCGGTAATCAACCAACCAAAAACTATGATAATAATACCTATAGCAAGATTAACGATTCCGTTTGGAATGCGATTCTTAATAAGATCAAGAACGCCCATAACGATAAAGAAAATACCTGCTGCTGTCATTGCCCACTTGAGCAATTCAATATTGAAAATAACGAGAAGTGCACCAAGAACAATATAAATCAAGGGTGATGACAAGTTAAAATTAGATTTTTTAGCCATAATAATTCTCCTTTCAAAGTTTACGATATTATTTTATCATAATCGAGCAGATTTGTCAATTATTTTGTATGAACTTCGCTTGTTTTTCTATATAAATATATGCGATCTATCCGACAATAGTAAGTAAAAATTCAAGAACGGTAAAAAAGATCTCATATCTGATAAACTCCGTTTTATTTAACACATTTTTATTTGCTTCATAAAATGATAACAAAGCGAGTAAATGCTCGCTTACATCACTATTAGTTGTGCTACGTCGCAACGGAAACGGAGTTTTTATGAATAACTGCCTTTGCAATCTTTTTGACAACGACTATATTTGGCTTCTTCTTATCGCGTTGCTCATTATCACTTGCTGCTGCGGTAGATAGTCAAAAAAAGGGGGGGCGAAAGCCCTCCTTTTAACTTGTTTGCTTTCATACTCCACAAGTGAAGTATTCTTGGATCCCATTATTTCGGAATTACACCGTCATCGCAGTAAACATCAGCAGTTCCCACGTGCAAAGGGCCGAAAACGGCATTGTTTTGCCATTCTTCAATGCTTCCTTCAAAGTATATGGCTGTGATTGAATGACATCCTTTAAATACGTTCTCTCCACAGCTTGTGATAGTATTGGGTATGGTTACTGTTTCCAAGGACGTGCAAACTGAAAATGCAGTTTCACCAATGGTTGTCACGGTACTTGGAATATCTATACTTTTAAGCGATGTGCAAACCTGAAATGCCCAATCACCGATTGTCTTTACACCTTTGGGGATATTAACCTCTTCAAGTGCAGTACAGTTTCCGAATGTAGCCATTTCGATGGTTTCAACAGATCGGGGGATTGCTATACCCGTAAGAGATGTACAATAATAGAACGCGGCACCGCCAATGATTTTTACGGAATCGGGGAGTGCAATATCTGTAAGAGATGAGCAAAAACGAAAAGCGTTTTCACCGATAGTGGTTACCGAATTGCCAATATGGATGCTTTCAAGCATATTGCAACCTGCAAACGCACCGTTGCCAATAACAAGCACACTGTCAGGAATTGTAACGCAGGTAATAGATTCTTTGCCCGAAAACGCATATTCTCCAATAGCGGTAACGGGTAAATCGTTATATGTAGAGGGAATGACAATTTCAGAATCTGTGCATTCTCCCATACCGATAACAGAGTAGCTTTCACCGTCTTCGTTAAGTGCAAATTCAAGGTTGTCTGCAGGCTTTTCCAAAGCATCAACATAATCGCTGACATAGCTATCACCGCATTCGCAGGTATAGGTCGTATATCCTTTCTCGGTATAAGTGGGCTGGGTTACCTCGGGCACATACGAATGTGCGTGGGGGGCGGGAGTTGAGCTCGTGGTTGATGATGAAGAGGTGTTCTTTTCATCAACACACGAAGTGAAAGATACAGCACAAGTCAAAACAGTGCTGACAAGCAATAAACACAATACTTTTTTCATAAAATTCATCCTTTCAAAATTAAACGGTTTATGAGTTTTCAGACTACACTAATTATAACATACAAGATGAGAAAATATTTGATGATTTTCGATATTTTTTCGCAAATCTGCGAATTTTTATTTTTTTGGTTTGTTATATACTTATATAGGGTAAATTGTTAACATTTAACTGTAATGTTGCCCTTGAATACAGTCTTGAGCTATGATAAAATAGTAATTAATAAAGATGAAGGGGATAAAAATGATTTTAACATATATTCTTTCAATCGAAGATGATGAAAAACGTGAAATAGTTGAAAATATATACAATCTTTACTACAAAAAGATGTATAGTGTTGCATTTGGAATCTTAAATAATACGCATGACAGCGAGGACGCCGTGCAGGATGCCTTCTGCAATATAACTTTTACATATGATCTGTTCAGAAAGCCAAGAGAGAGTTCTACTGCAAATCTTGTCTACATATACACAAGAAATGCAGCGATAAATATCTACAACAAAAACAAACGGCACTCAAGGGTCGTTGAGCTTGTTGACAGTGCTGATAAGTATATGTACGATATTGCAGATGAGGATGACATTCCAAAAATAGCCGTGGACAAGGAGACAGGGCGTCTGGTAAGTGAAGCAATTGATCAACTGGACGAAATGTACCGTGATGTTATCGTTATGAAGTATTACTACAATATGAAAAACACCGATATTGCACGCATTCTTGACATTGATGACGGCAAGGTTGCAGGCAGACTGTTCAGAGCCAGGGCTAAGCTAAAGGAAATATTGGGGGACGAAGCATATGAACGAATCATACGATAAAAGATTTGATTCTGTGATAGCCGCTTCTGTTTGTGCCAACGTTTTAAGAGATGCAGAGATTTTCTTGGCTATTGATGATTCAAGTGTTGCGGACAATCCAAAATTAAAAAGAAGAATAATGAGGATGGTTGAATTTGGCAGGACAAGAGTCAAGCGTTTATCAACTCCGCGTATTATTTTGGTTGCAGCATTACTTGCGATTCTACTTGCATTCACAGCTTGTATGTGTATTCCAACTGTACGTGAAGCGATTTGGAATATTGCTCATGAGCTGGTAAACGGAGTTTGCAGTACTTGCGGTGTAAAAGCACCCGAAGGACTTGATTTTACTCTTTCAGATGACGGTACATATTATATTTTAAGTGGAGCAGGCGGCTTTGAAGGAGAAGATCTCCACGTTCCCGCAACATATAATGATCTGCCTGTAAAGGAAATTGCAGGTCAGGCATTTTGGGAGAACGAAACCACCAAGAATCTTGTTATTCCCGGAAGCATTACAAAAATAAATGCATACGCATTTCGCTATTGTCATGTTCTTGAAACGGTGATTATAGAAGAAGGAGTTACTGAAATTGAAGAGGGAGCATTTTACGGTTGCGGAAGCTTGAATTCCGTTTCTTTGCCAAATAGTATTGTTAGCATTGGCGAATCTGCCTTTTCGTTAAATTATAAGCTTGAGAGCATTATTTTAGGATCATCTCTCAAACATATTGGCGACAACGCATTCAGTGACTGCGAAAGTCTTGAGAATATTGTGATTCCCGACAGTGTTGTGACACTTGGAAAAAGAGCTTTCAGCGGATGTTATTCTCTTAAGAGTGTAAAGCTTTCAAGTAGTATTAAAGTGATTTCCGAGGGAACTTTTGCCGCTTGTGAATCACTCACATCTTTTGATTTTCCCGAACGCTTAGAAAAAATTGATATTTCTGCCTTTCAGGGATGTAAGTCGCTTGTAATTACTGAAATACCAAGCACGTTAAACTATATGGGACGGTATGCATTCAAAGAATGCAATTCAATCAAAAATCTATATATTCCAAGCGGTGTTACAAGCTTGGGATTCGGTGCTTTCAGTAACTGTGAATCGCTTGAAAGCATTAGTATTCCCGGAACTGTTGATACTGTTACCCAATCTGCTTTTGAAGGATGCTTATCTCTTAAAAGTGTAAATATTGCACACGGAGTCAGATATATTGA
>JAZNWX010000215.1:0-4255 GCA_045593575.1 Eubacteriales bacterium
TTTTTCTTCGTTTTTAAATTCAAGACGCGATAATTGTCGTGCTCTTGTAAATGAGCTTGGCAAGAGCTTCTCCTATGTTGGAATTCTCGGCTCTGACGTAAAATCAAGTGCTATCAGAGTTAACCGTGCAGTTTCTGATATAGGCGAGGGCGGTGCTGCCGAGTGCGGCTTTGTAATAAAGCTCCACAACGGACGTGCATTTTTTGAATATTCGCTTGACGATATATCGGGCGATATTCCCGCACTTGCAAGCAAAATTACTGAGGCAATTAAAGTTGAGGACTCCCTTGTTGATAAGCAAATAAACGTTTCCGTTCCCGCTGACGAGCCAATGGTTAAATCCTTCTCCCGTGAGTGCGATTTCGACAGCTTTTCAGACGAGGAATTGCTCACAAAATGCACCGAGATAAGAGATGAAATTCTCTCAAAAAGCGACAAGCTCTTAAACGTAATCGTTGCAGTTATGCCTTTTACCGTTTCAAAGCTTTTCATCTCCAAAAACAGGGAATTGGATCAGTTCTATTCTTGGGTAAACGTTATGACCATGGCAGTTTACCGCGATGGAGAAAAGATGGTTATGGCACGTGAGGGAACGTATTCTAATCTTATGGGCGAGGCACTCGGTGAGATTTCATCCCACATAGATGCGCTTATCAACAAGTGCGAAAAGCTCGCAAAGGCGAAACCCATCACCCCCGGTGTTTATGACGTTATCACAGACCCCTCTATCTCCGGTCTTATCGCCCACGAGGCATTCGGCCACGGAGTTGAAATGGATCAGTTCGTTAAGGACAGAGCACTTGCAAAGCACTATGTCGGAAAATACGTTGCCTCTCCCATCTGTAATATGCGTGACGGAGCCTCTGCAACATTTTCAACTGCTTCATATTTCTTCGACGATGACGGAGTTTTAGCTCACGATACGCAGATCATCAAGGACGGAATCCTTGTTGCAGGTATTTCCGATCTCGTTTCCGCAACCGAGCTTGGCACAGAGCCCACGGGCAACGGCAGACGTCAGTCCTACAAGAGAAAGGCATATTCGAGAATGACAAACACGTTCTTCTGCCCCGGAAACGACAAGCTCGAGGATATGATTGCTTCAATCAAGCACGGATATATGCTCTTTGAAACAAACAACGGTATGGAGGATCCCAAAAACTGGCAGATTCAATGCACCGCGGAATACGGAATCGAGATAATTGACGGTAAGCTCACAGACAATTACGTTTCTCCTGTGGTTATGAGTGGAAGTGTACCGGAGCTTCTTAAATCAATCTCGATGGTATCCGACGATTTCAAAATCATCGGTTCGGGCTCTTGCGGTAAGGGATACAAGGAATGGGTACGTGTTTCTGACGGCGGACCCGCTTTGAAAGTGAGGGTGAAATTAGCATGACACAGAGAATTATTGATATACTTAAAAACACAAGCGGTATCTCCGATTGGAGAGTGCTGACCACAAGAACGGAGTCAAACGAGCTTTTCTTCGTTCACAAAAATCTTGAAACCGTGAGAAGCACGGACACAACCGACATCAAGGTCAGCGTTTACGTTTTGCACGGTGACAAGCTCGGCGAGGCGACCTTCTCGGTTTATTCCTCCTACGATGACGAAAAAATAGCCGAGGAGATTGAAAAAGCAAAGAAAAAGGCGAATATCATTGCAAATCAGCCATATTCGCTCCCTGAAAATGAGCAGGGAGAGTACGTTTCCGCATCGAATTTTGCACAGTTTTCTTCAAGAGAGCTTACATCCCTTATTTCCGATGCCTGCTTTGAGGCAGACTGTGTAGATGGCGGCTCAATAAACGCTCTTGAAGTTTTCGTTTACAAGGATATAGTTTCAGTTAAAAACAGCCGCGGAATTGACAAAACCCAGATTAAGTACCGTGCTATGGTTGAGGCAATTCCCACGTTTAACGGAGCAGAAAGCGTTGAACTTTACGAACAGTACAATTTTACCGAATTCGACCGTTCGCTCGTCGTTGAGGAAATTGCAAAAAAGATGCGTGAGGTTCGCGACAGATATGAGGCAAAGCCCCCCGTGGAAAAGCTCTCCTGTCCCGTTGTGCTTGATGCACCTGAGCTTGAACAGCTCTTTGGCAATTTCATTGGAAATCTCACCTTTGCCGCTGTTTATCAGCATTCAAATGCTTTTGGAATCGGCGACGATATTCAACGTGATGCAAAGGGCGACCGCATTACCCTCACAATGTGTGGTGAGGTAAAGGGAAGTGTTTCTTCTTCCTCCTTTGATGCTGACGGTATAACTCTTGTTGACCGTACGGTAATTGAGAACGGTACAGCAAAAGCTCTTTGGGGCGGAACAAGATACGCACAGTATCTTGGCGAGGCGGCAACAGGTAATCTCGGTTGTATGTCCGTTGAATGCGGAACACTTACAGATAAGGATAAGATGAGTACACCTTATTTCCTCTGTGCTTCGATGAGTGGACTTCAGGTCGATATTTATAACGATTACATCGGCGGCGAGGTTCGTCTTGGCTACTACTTTGACGGAGAAAGAGAAATCCCCGTTACGGGAATCTCAATCAGCGGAAAGCTCAGCTTGGCACTTGCGAATATGCGACTTTCAAGTGACGAGATCACCTATGAGAGCTATCACGGTCCAAAATGTGCAATTTTTGACGGAATTGAGATAGTTTAATATACAAAAAAGCACCTCTTTCGAGGTGCTTTTTTAATAAAATTTAAGGCTCAACGGGGATCATAATGCTTGCACCGTCGCCCGACATAACAGTGGGGAGCTTACCGTCCCACTTAGCAAGATATTCCATATATTTGAGGTAATCGGTAATAAGTGCGATATCCTCATCACTCTTGCCTGTAAAGTCGATTACGTACTCGGTTACGGGGTTACCTTCGTCATCAACGGTATCTCTTTCGGTAACAGCAAAGCCAAGAGCTCTTGCAATCTCAATGGATTTGAGCTGAATTGAGAGTGCCTCTGCACGTGAAAGCTCAACCTGAGCATCTCTTTCTGCCTCTGCGGCGATGAGCTTGGCTCTTGCTTCACCCTCCGCCTTCTGAATAGCAGCCTGTGCCTCTGCCTCCGCAGCAGCGACCTTCATCTCGTTCTCATATTCAGCCTGAAGCTTCTTCTGCTCTGCGATCATCTTTTCTTCAACCGCCTTTTCAAACGCATCCGAGAAGTCAATGTTTGTGAGAACTACAGTTGAAACGGTTACAAAATACTCGTCAGTGATAGCATTGATTATCGCTTCTTCAACTCTTGGTGACATCGAAGCACGGTCAGAGATAATATCCATCGCTTTGTAAGAGGACAAAACGGATTTTGTCTTTTCAACCGCTATCGCCTCGATTCTGCTCTGCAATGCATCAAGATTACCGTATTGATTTGCTATGTCGATAGCATTTTCGGTGGAGATCTGATACTGAAGTGTCATTGCAATATCCATAGTCTGAGCGTCGCTTGAATAAGCAGATGTATTAAGCTCAACATTCTGCACCTTTGAATCGTAGTAATCGTATTGAGAAATGAACCAAAGGTCAAAGTGCATACCTGCAGTTTTTACCTCCTTGGCTTCACCAAGCTCCTTAACTACCGCAACCTCACCCGTGTTTACTATATGTACGCTGAAGGGTACGATAAGAACGATCAAAGCCAGAGCAAGTCCAAGAACAATTAAGAACGCAGGTGCCTTACCTGTTTCGTGGTGTTTTTTAGCAGCGAGCACTATGCAAAGCAGACACAAAAGTCCAAGCACGCACGCCATAATAATTGTCATCATAATTGTATCTTCCTTTCTTTAATTTATTTGACATCTATATTGTACACCTTTTATCAGCAAAAGAAAAGAGTAAAAATTGCAAAATTCGACATTATTTTTTTGTATAAAGTGCAAAATAGAGCGAGGAATTTTCAACCAACGGTTGCATTCACGCGAAAAACGGGTTATTGACTTCGTTGCTTTACCGTGTTATCATAAACGTGTAAAGACGTCTTAATACTTTCAAAGGAGGCAAATATATGGAACTTGGAAACAAAATAAAAAAGCTCAGACACAAATCGGGTCTCACACAGGAGCAGCTTGCATCACGCCTTGGCGTAAGTGCCCAATCCGTATCAAAATGGGAGAATTTCGTAGCTATGCCCGACATATCTCTTTTACCTATGATAGCAGGTGAATTTGGAGTAAGTATTGACGAGCTTTTCGATCTTACTACCGAGCAAAAGCTATACAGAATAGGAAAGAGAATCGAAACACAGG
>JAZNWX010000216.1:0-2622 GCA_045593575.1 Eubacteriales bacterium
ATCGTCGATCCCTACGAGGACAGCTTTGTTTACAAGTTCTATGACAGTATGGGCGTTGTTGATCTGATGAACAGTACTGTAAGAGCAGGCGGTAAGCTCGACATTAACGGTGAGACCCTTTACGCAGACGATATTATGAGAGATCATATGACTCGTTCAATCCGACTTGCCTGTGAATTGACATCAGATAAATCAGAGCAGTCACATATTGGTGAAGATGTGTCAGCATTGGCTGACGATCCGATTATAGTTTCCTTGTTAGCGGACGTTATCGTTGAGCTCTTAGAGGACGTTGATCCCGAAGAGTTTGACAGAAGCAATCCTTTGACACCTCTGCTTGGAACTATTGTTACAAACTACAAGGACAAAGAAGTAATCATCAACGATATGCATGCTGTTTCAGCCATAGCGGTCGTTGCGGCAGAGAATAAGCTGCTTCCCAAGTTGATTGCTGAAAACACCGATTACGGTGAGCTTCTCGGTGACCGCGAATTGATTAAGGATATGATCGGTGCAGTATCTGCTCTTTCCGTTTATGCACCCGCTATGGAAAGTGCTATATCAACAGGTGTTGGCACCGTTGGACCGATGCTTATGCCTTCGAATAATGCTGAGGCATACGAAAGCTTTGTAGCAGAGATTATATCTGCTTCCGAGAACATTACGGCATTAACCGATGAGGATCTTGCAGAACTTAAGAATTTGATCGTGGATGTTGCTGAATTCACTAAGAATCAGGATCAGATCGCATATCTTGAGGACAAGCAGATTACTTATGGCTTAACGGCTGAAGAGCTTGTGAAGCTTGACGAGCTTAAGGCAGAAGTATCGCAAACTCCAAGCATCTGGGATTACATTTCAGAACCTATTCATACCATAGAGCTTATTGGCGATCAGGCAAACGAAGTAAGTCAGAT
Organism: Eubacteriales bacterium; assembly: GCA_045593575.1. Classification (GTDB taxonomy): domain Bacteria; phylum Bacillota; class Clostridia; order Oscillospirales; family CAG-272; genus RGIG4608. The sequence goes on from JAZNWX010000216.1 coordinate 918, forward strand.
GATTCTCGATAAAGAAGATGACATCAGACTCTTAGAGGAACAGATTACAACCGCAACTCCTGAAACCCTTCCTGAGCTTGAAGCACAGTTGGCTGACCTTGAAGCAGAGCTTCAGGTGCTTCTTGACCGTGATCTTGCATTGGCAGACCGTGCAGAATTGCTTGTTGAAGATTTCGATGAGAGAGTAAAGGGCTTTGCTCATTTCCTTACTTACTTTATGAACTGGACAAACGTTCAAAAACCGTTTATGCTTGCAAATGAGGATACATCCACAGCTTGTGTTGCTATGAACATTGGCGGTGTAATTTACGTTTGCAATACAGATATATTGTCAATTGAAAGCATTCTTGACTTCATTGAAAATGCGGATGATCTTCCCACAGATGATGAGGGAGATGCAGGAAGCGGTGAAGGCGGTGAAGACACAGAAGAGGATATCTTTGACGTGGATGCTGATGAATTCCTTGCAAAGATTCCTATGAGCGACTTGCTTGGACAGTTGACGATTACAGCGGCAACATCTTCAAGCGAAGGTCACGTTTCTGAACTCACAAATCTTATAAACTATATTATCGGCGAAGCTAATACAACCAAAAATGCAAGTGGCAGCATCAATGATGCTTGGCTCTATACAGTACTTGGATCCTACGATAATGCTTCTGACGAAGCAGGTACTCTTCTTGCACAGAGAATCGTGGATGCTGAGTACAATGCAGATAAATTCGACTATAAGGGCGTGACTGTAGAGCAGATGCAGGCATCCTTGGTATTCGGTGAAGAATGGACCGAAGAAGCGAAGGCAGCGGACAGTGAAAAGCTCGTTGACATTATCTTTACACTCCTTGATCTTATGAACACTATGAATAACGAGGGTGGAGATGATATGTCTTCAGAAGGCTCTGCTGATGTTGAAAAGATTCTCGGTTTGCTTGTAACTCTTGGAGATACAATGGACCAGATGGCTGAAACAACTTGTCTTGGTAGTGTTCCCGAAATTATGGTTGAGGGTATCCTTAAAAACAAGATGCTCAGTATGGCAATGACTCCTTCAATGATCTACGGTGAAGAAGGATATCTTTCACGTGTTGATTCCGGTGAGCTTACTTATAAAGAGCTTATGGAAGAAATCTCTCAAAAGGTAACAGACATACTTGACAGATTAAATAATGAGGAGGAAGAAACAGTATGAAAAATTTATTAGTTTGGATTCTTTCTGTTGTAATTTGTTTAGGCTTGCTTGTTGGCGGAATACTCCTTACCGTACAGGAAACAATGGATAATATGGATGATATTTCTGCTGATTGGCAGGATGTTGTTGATACTCCTTGGCTTCCGGGCTTAGAGACTCCCAACGTTGGAGATGAGATTCCCGAAGGTACAAATTGATTTAAATATAATAAAAAGAACCGAGTTTTTTCTCGGTTCTTTTGTTTTGTTATTTTATATTATCGATGCTTCTTAACCATTCCTCGCACGAAGCGTCACTTGGCATCTTCAAATCTCCTCTCGGGGAAAGACTTATGCCGAAAACCTTGGGGCCGTCGGGCATTGATGAACGCTTGAACTGTTGACTGAAAAATCTCTTGACAAATGTTCTTAGACAGGAAATCAGGGTATTGTCATCATATTTTCCGTCAAAAGCAATCTGAGCTACTCTGAACAGCTTTTCAGGAGAATAATGGTGCGTGAGCATATTGTAGAGATA
>JAZNWX010000217.1:0-7627 GCA_045593575.1 Eubacteriales bacterium
ATTTATAACGAATTAAACTTCACAACAAATTAACAGATAAAGGCGCTCGCAAGAGTGCCTTTTTATTACTCACGAGATGAATAGAATATCAAATTGGGGTTTGTCGAGCAGTTTACCCTCGCTCGTTGTCATTCTGGAGGGAACCCAGCCGAGATTCTATCGCTTCGCTCCAGCATGACACTTCGTGTCCGGCTGGGTGACCGATAGAATCTCGAGCGATAATATAAACTCCCCCGCAAACTTTGTGCGATTGTTTCGTCCACCTTTTCAAAGGTGGTGCCCCACGCGTAGTGGTGCCCGCGCGGCACGAGCGCATCCGCCGTTTCTTTTGTTAGCTTTTCGCTTTCGGTTTTGCGTAAGCAAATGGCTGACGTAAGTCAGACAAGAAAGAGGGCGGCTCCTTTCGCCAAAGAAAAGCGGCTAAACCCTTTTGGTATCAAGATTTGTTAGACGCTTTTTCTTTTGAGGAAAAAGGCCCAAAAGAAAAAGCTTTGCAAAAAGAAAATGCCATTCTGTCGCTCAAGCCGCTGGGCTCCCGCTTTTGAAAAAGCGGGGCAAAACAATCATTTGGTTTGTGCGAACAACTCCCCGACAAATTAAAATTTGCACGCTTATGGGCACAACTAAATACCGTGTCGATGCACGGTTTCTTAATATAAAGATGCTCTTTTGCGTGTTGCTTCTGCGGACTAAACCGAACACACCGCATTCATCAACACAGAGCACCTTGCTTGTAACGGTCAGTTCATCCTTATTATTATATCCCAAAACCGAACTGTTGTCAATACAAAACCGTTGACAATATGCTTTATAAATCGACTTCGAATTTTTAAGAAAATTCTTATTGACAAAATTCGAGCATTGGTGTATAATAACACTCACAAGAAAAAATCTTGAAAATCTACCTCAAAGGAGAATTTTATCGATGAAATCTACAGGCATAACTAGACCGATTGATGCTTTAGGCAGAGTGGTTATTCCAATGGAAATCCGCGAAAATCTCAACATTAAGCCCCGTGACTTTGTTGATATTTCTGTCCATGAGAATCAAATTATTTTAACAAAGCACGGAAATACCTGTATCTTTTGCGAAGCAACTGAAGATCTTGTTGTTTTTGAGGACAAAAAAATCTGCAAATCCTGTCTTGCAAAGCTTTCTCAGCTTGCATAATCAACCTTGAAAATGAATCTGAAAGCCGAGCTTTGCTCGGCTTTTTTTCTTTGTAATATACAACTACGTAACGATACTATTATTTGAAAATGCAAAACCACCCTCGCGGGTGGTTTTTGTTTTAAAAACGGGCGAATCAAATATATTTGCACAAAAACGGTTAGAATATAATAAAAAAACGGAGCAAAAAATGAAGATTCTTATATTGATAGATTCGCTTGATACGGGAGGAGCAGAAACTCACGTGGAGCTGCTCTCTCGCGAACTCTTATCCGAGGGGCAGGAGGTTTATGTCGCAAGCAGTGGCGGAGCTTTGAGTGAAAAGATGATAAAATACGGGATACACTGCTTCTTAATCCGCGGTTTTTCAAAATTAAGAGGTAAAAACAAAATCACACATTTTATTCGTTCTCTGCCCGCCTTAAGAAAAAATCTAAAAGAGCTGATAAAGATAATTAGACCCGATATAGTTCACGCACACACGCGAAAAACCGCGTTTTTGATGCATGGAATTTGTAAAAAATATAAAATACCCCTTGTTGTTACCGCCCACGCAAAATTCGAAATGACATTTCCCAAAAAAATATTTTCAAGATGGGGAGATTTCACGATTTCCGTCAGCGAGGACATAAAAAATCATCTGGAAAAGCACAAAATTCCGAGCAATAATGTTACAGTTATCAACAATGGCGTGACTATCCCGGAAGCTCTGACCGAATACTCGGCAAACAGTAAAACGATTGTATTTGTCAGCAGGCTTGACAGGGATTCCTCTCTTGGTGCACATCTTCTTTGCAATATAGCTTCTGTTCTTGCAGATAAAATTAAAGACTTGAATATAATAATTGTCGGAGGCGGCACGGAATTTTCGAAAATCCACAAAAGGGCACAAATAATCAATCAAAAACACAACCGAAAGTTGATTTCTACCGTAGGTAGAGCCGAAAACCCGTCTATATACTTTAGCTCGTGTGCACTTTTTGTGGGTGTTTCGCGTGCGGCACTTGAGGCGATGGCATATGGATTGCCCGTGATTTTGCTTGGAAACGAGGGCTACCTTGGCTTACTTGATGAAAACAAGCTTGGTTTTGCACAAAAAACAAATTTCACTTGTCGCGGCTATGGAGATATTAATGATGTCGAGGGCATTCAAAAGACTCTCACTGATGAAATTTTGCGATTTTTCAGACTGACGAACAGTGAAAGAGTGCATCTTTCGGAGCTTTCATATGAAACCGTAAAAGATGGACACACAGTAAAAAATATGGCTCGGGAAACACTTGAATTTTACCACATCTGCTTGGGAAAATACGCAAAATCCCACAGAGCGAGGGAAAATAAAGCAAAAAAGGTTGCCGTCTGCGGTTATTATGGGCATAAAAACCTTGGAGATGAGGCAATTCTGAATATTATAAAAGAAAAAATACTATCTCGAAATCCTGACGTGAAAATACGTATTCTTTACGGCAAAAATCCGCTGAAAATAATTAAATATATGCTTGGAGCTGATTCTTTTATTTTCGGTGGTGGCTCTCTTTTGCAAAATTCAACCTCAAATTCATCATTTTTCTTCTATTTATTTATAATACGTTTAGCAAATGTCCTTTGCGGAAAGAAAATAATGCTTTCTAACGGAATCGGCCCTATTGAAAAACGGGGCCTATCTTGTGAGGCGTTGTTGAGAGCCGCTGCAAGAACAATAAACTCATTTGACTATATATCTGTGCGAGATGGAGAGTCAAAAGCATTACTTGAAAACCTCTTGCCGCACAGAAAAATTCATCTTTTGCCCGATCCGGCAGTTGTATATTGCAAAAACATCAACCGGCAGTTGAAAAACACAGAGGGAAACGGTTGCTTTATCTATGTTCCCTGCTCGGGCGGGCTAAATAGGAGCAAAATATCCACGGATGCGGTGATTAGTGTGCTGAAACGTGTACAAATGTCCTTTAAATTGCCACTTGTTATAGCAGTTTTGAATCAAACTGAAGATATGGTGCTTGCAAGAGAGGTGGCAAAAATGTTGAAAAACACAAAAATTATCTGCCCGAACTTCCCGGAAGAGCTTTTTGAAAGTTTGAAATGTGCCGGATTTGTAATATCTCAACGTTACCACGGCACACTGTTTGCCACGTGCTGTAACGTACCGACTCTTGCTGTATCAAACGATCCTAAAATGCACTCTCTTTGCAAGGATCTGGGTATTTTTCCTTGCCACAGCACTAATCTGCTTACTGATGAGGAAAAAATTGCAGAGAAAATATGTGAATGTCTGAAATACGGAAACGAATTCGAGCAATCCCGCGAGATATTGAAAAAGAATGCGGAGATTTTTGAACGTAAAATAGAAAATTTATTAGAAAACTTTTAAAATCACTCTTGACAAATACGAACAAATGTTCTATAATGTAGAAAAGACAACCGAGAGGAGTGATAAAATGCCGCAAAGTGAGAAAAGAAACGAAATAATAAGAGTTTTTCGCAAGTACGCACGTCTGGGACTTGATAGCGAAAGACTGTGCCCTATTCAGATCTATAAGAAAATTGATATTCTGTGCATATCGCGACGGGCAAGACTTGATATGTTTGCGGTGTATGACACACTTCGCCTGCTTACGCTCAACGGGGAATCTCAGATAGTTGATGCGATACGGAGGGTATATTTTGAAGGCAAGGCATACCGCCTAACCAAATATGACATCAGCTCAAGAGTTTTATTCCTGGCACAGCAGGAGCATTGTGATGAGCGAACTGTGTATCGCCGTCTTGAACGGGCAAGAAATCTCTATGAAAAGGTTCGTCAAAACGAGGGGCTGGTTACTGATGACATTTTCTGATTGTAGCATCACAAATCTTGCACAAAACTACGAATAATTACAATAATTTAAAACATAGAAAAAGCCAATTTTGTAATTAAATGTAAAAAGTTTTCCACAGGAACATTCGTTTTTACTCAACAAAAAAGGCGAAGATTGCGAGGTTTTCCACACTTTCCACGGAGTTTTCCACACTTTGTTGTGTAAAATTAAAGACTTTTTTACACATTTTTGTCGAAAGACGTAAAAAGAATAATTTTCAATTTTCTATTATTGAATGATTTTGTAGCAAGAGGTGCTGCGGTGTTGACATTTGATCTTTTTTGTGATAAAATATTATAAAAGGCGGTGGTATTATGTCTAAAATTTGTTGCTTCACGGGGCACAGAAAAATATCTGTGATCTCACCGAACGAGATTTCGTCAAGACTTGAAGCAAAGTTAATTGAGCTTATCGAAAAAGAAGGTTTTTCTGACTTTCGTGCGGGCGGTGCTATTGGATTTGATTCTATTGCGGCACTCACGGTACTGAATTTAAAAAATAAATATCCCAATATAAAGCTCCATTTGTTGCTTCCCTGCAAAACACAGGGAAAGTATTTCACACCCCTTGAACTCAAGATTTATAACTACACTATAAAACGTGCTGACAGTGTTACCTTTGTTCAGGAACATTACAGCGAGGGTGCGATGTTTGCACGCAACCGTGCACTCGTTGACGGATCGGATCTCTGCCTTGCTTATCTGGAAAAATTGGAGGGCGGAACGTATTATACGGTTAATTACGCACGAAAGAAAAAAGTAAAAACGGTAAATCTGCTTAAAGCATAAAAGACCACTCGCAAATGCGAGTGGTCTTTATTTTTCTGTCAAGCCGATAAAATAATCGGCACTTACACCGTAAAATTTGCAAAGAGTAATCAGATCGTCAATCTTCAGTTCTGCTCTGCCATCTTCAATGTGACTGTATCCCTGCTGCGATTTGTTGATAATTGCCCCGACTTCCTTCTGTGTAAGATCCCTATCCTCTCTCAAATCCCTCATTCTTGTTCTGTAATTCATAACTCACACCTCTTGCAAGAATAGTTTTCTACAAAAATTTTATCATACTCAAAATTTGAGTATTGACATTTACTCAAAGATTGAGTATAATTAAGGTTGCAGAGTCATTTTTTGCACTATTATAGTTTATTTGGAGGATTAAAAAATGAAAAAACAACTGTCAATACTTTTGCTGATTATTATTTTTGCACTTACCTTCACTTCCTGTACGTTTATCAAGAGTACGTTTTATAAATATGACGTATCCTTTGAACTCGACGGAGGCGTTGCGGGTGAAGGATTTGTTGAGAATGTATCCGTTAAGCACGGTGAAACTCTTGATCTTATTACTCCTACAAGAGAGAATTTCACTTTTGAGGGCTGGTATGACGGGGATGTGCTTTATACGGACGGTACACCTGTTGAAAAGGACGTAACACTCAGAGCAAAATGGACTTTCAACAACACTTACACACTCACTTTCGAAACAAACGGAATGGCGGACGTTCCTGCCGACCATCCAATTATCGGTGAGCTTCCCAAAATTCCCGAAGCACCCATAGTTGAGGGATACGTTTTTGCGGGCTGGTATCTTGATGCCGAATATACAGAGAGGTATTTCTTCGACTATCCTCTTAGCGAGGCAACAACACTTTATGCAAAGTTCTATGATATATCACTTGGAGAATACATAGTAATTTCTAACCTTGATCAGCTTATAGCAATCAATGATGATCCTGCGGCTAAATATCTTTTGGCTTGCGACATCAACTGCAAGGGCGAAACACTCTCTCCCATAAACGAGTTCTCGGGCGAAATTGAGGGTAACGGATATAGAATCTACAATTTCTCAATAAATGAAACTGCCGATATCGCAGGTTTTATTCGTACCAATAAGGGAACGATTCAAAACCTTTCATTTGACAATTTCATTTTCCAGATCGTTACTTCATCGGATGCTGCTGAAAAGCAATACGGAATCGTTTGCGGTATAAATGAAGGAACAATTCAGAATTGCCACGTTTTAAATGGTGAAGTTTCAGTTACCGAACATCCCTCTGCCACAAAAAACGGTTGGTTTGCAATCTCTGTTGGAGCTATCTGTGGATGGAATCAAGGAAAAATTTTAGATTCTGTTTCAAACGTTGATATTAACGTACACAGTAACGTCGTTTTGAAATCCTATTCAGGACTACTGAGACAATACTGTCAGTGCATTGGTGGTCTTGTCGGAGTAAATCGTAAGAATGCAAGTATTACCAACGCTTTTAGCAACGGTGATATTAACTTAACTATTAAAACGAGTGGAGATAATCGTTATTATACAGAAGATTTTCCAAGATTGGGCGGAATCGTTGCGTCAAATGGGGGAGAAATAGAAAAGTGTGAAACTTACGGTAACATAAATATTGATATTGATAACCCGAATAAAGACCTAATTTGTATCACTCATATCGGACAATTTGCTGCTGACAATAACAACAGAATAGAAAACTGTTACGCAAATGGCGGAATTAACGTAAATGGAAATATGATATCTTTGTACCTTGGAGGATTTGTATCTAATAACCAAGGAGCGATATATAATAGCTATACCGTGAGCGATATTAATGTTTTGAGCAACGTAGATATTACAAACGTGAATTACACTTATAGTGTGGGTGGATTTGTTGCTGAAAATAAGCTTGCGGAAGGTTATCCCGCAACAATCAATAAGTGCTTTGCATTGGTTGATATAACGGTTGCTAAAAACCCTGTGCACAGCGGATATATTGCAGCGACCAATTCCGGCACAATCAAGGATTGTTACTATGCTGAAAGCAACACTTTCAATCATAAAACCGCGGTTGACGGAGTTGAAACTCTTGAGGCGATCACGCCAACAAACACTCTTGGCGAGGTTAAGGCAGAAAGCGAGATTTTGACCGTGGAATTCCTTGAAAAAACACTCTATTTTGATAGAATGGTTTGGTTCCTGTTTGACGGTAAAGTACCGGAATTAAGATGATTTGATATTAATAAAAGCGAGCCGTTTTCACGGCTCGCTTTTGTGTATTGTTTTAGTTGATTTTTGATAAATTGGGGTTTATCGAGCAGTTTACCCTCGCTCGTTGTCATTCTGGAGGGAACCCAGCCGAGATTCTATCGCTAAATCGCCACGTTTGTCATTCTGGAACGGAGTGATAGAATCTCGTGGCGATTTGCTCCGGAATGACACTTAGTGTCCGGCTGGGTGCGTGATAGAATCTCGAGCGATAATATAAACTCCCCCGCAAACTTTGTGCGATTGTTTCGTCCACCTTTTCAAAGGTGGCGCCCGCCGCGTAGGCGAAAAAACGCCATTTCTTTTTTTGCAAAGCTTTTTTCTTTGTGGCTTTAGTTTCAAAGAAAAAAGCGTCTAACAAGTTTTGATACCAAAAGGGTTTAGCCGCTTTCTTTGACGTCATAGGCGCAAAGAAAGCTAACAAAGAAACGCCGATTCGCCTACGCGGCGGGCGCCACTACGCGTGGGGCGCCACCTTTGAAAAGGTGGACGAAACAATCGCACAAAGTTTGCGGGGGAGTTTATATTATCGCTCGAGATTCTATCACGCACCCAG
>JAZNWX010000218.1:0-1985 GCA_045593575.1 Eubacteriales bacterium
TGATCGGAAGCGGCAAGGTTGAGGAGTTATCCGAGCTTTGCTCAAATAACGGTGTGAAGCTCGTTGTCTTTGATGCTGAGCTCTCTCCGTCGCAGATAAGAAATCTTGAGGACGATCTCGGTGACGGAATAAGTGTTATCGACCGTTCAATGCTCATTCTTGATATTTTTGCTCTTCACGCGACCACGGGTGAGGGAAAATTGCAGGTTGAGCTTGCACAGCTGAAATATACAGCCCCCCGTCTTATCGGTAAGGGCACCGAATTATCCCGTCTTGGCGGCGGAATTGGTACGAGAGGTCCCGGTGAAAGTAAGCTGGAAAGTGATCGACGTCATATGAAGCGACGTATTGTTGCACTTGAAAGCGAGCTTCAGGAGCTTGAAAAGAACAGAATGACAATGAGAGCAAGCAGGGATAAGAGCCAAATTCCGCAAATTGCGATCGTGGGATATACTAACGCAGGTAAATCAATCTTGCTCAACACACTGACCGACGCGGGAATTCTGGCAGAGAATAAGCTGTTTGCAACGCTTGATCCCACCACAAGAAAGTTGAAATTGCCCTGTGGAGAAACGGTTTTGCTGACGGATACAGTCGGATTCATCAGAAAGCTCCCCCATCATCTTGTCAAGGCATTTAAGTCAACGCTTGATGAGGCGGTTTATGCCGATATTCTGATGATAGTGATTGATGCTCACGATGACGAATCGAAGGCACAGCTCGACGTTACCGAGTCGCTTTTGGCTGAGCTCGGTGCGGCAGGAAAGCCGACTATTTACGTATATAATAAATGCGATCTGGGTATTTCTTCAGAATTGCCCTCTTATATCGCGAATAATGAGGATCCCAACCGTGTGGTTTGTGCAATTTCCGCCAAAGGCGGAGAGGGGATTGACACGCTTCTTGAAAAGGTGGAGGAGATCATCCACCAAGGCAAGAGCAGGGTGACTTTTGTAATTCCCAATTCCGAGCAAGGAGCACTCAATATCCTTTATAAAAACGCGACTGTTGAGAGTGTTGACTACGGATATGAGGGTGTAACGGTAGTTGCAACTGTTGATGCAAAAACTCGCGGAATGCTCAAAAAGTATGACGTGAATAAACCTCAAGAGGTTGAAGAGTTTTAGCACGTTGTTTGTATTCGCTTTTTACCCTAAAAGAGTTTTCGTCCACCTTTTGAAAAAGATGGCGGGGTATTTGAGTCGATTTATTCTATGTTGAAAGGAGCTATGCTATGGCAGAGGAAAAATTGTATATAACGGTCAAAGGCTATGGCGAGGCTCGTTTTGAAGAGAAACGCTCGGTGTTTATCGGTTACTGCGAGCACGTGACGAGCGAGGAAGAAGCACTTGCCTTTGTTAAAAGGATAAAGGAAAAGCACAAGGACGCAACCCATAATTGCTATGGATATTCTATGAAGGGTGGAATTTTGTGCAGATATTCCGATGACGGCGAGCCACAGGGAACTGCGGGCAAGCCAATTCTCGATATGCTTGTAAAGAGTGGAGTTGACGACGTTTGCGTTGTCGTAACGCGTTATTTTGGCGGCACTTTGCTCGGTACGGGCGGACTTGTTCACGCGTATTCCCTCGGTGCAAAAATGGCAGTTGAGGCGGCGGGTGTGGCTCAATTTGAAAATTACATTGTTTTGAAGGTGGCTTGCTCCTATTCCGACTATCAGAGAATAGGACTTGAGCTTGAAAGATGCGATGCTATCATCGATGCCACCGACTATTCAGATAACGTTGAGGTGCAGTTTGCTGTTAAGGAGCAGCTTGCTGAAGGTGTTTCGAAAAAAATCTCGGAAATAACTTCGGGTAAGAGTCAAGCTGTAAGAATTGAAGAAAGATTTGACGCAAAATAAAGAAAAGAGCATCGTTTGATGCTCTTTTGTATTTTGTAAAAAACAGTTGACAAATTTGTTGCAAATGATATATTTAGATTATAAGAAAATGACAAAAAAGTACGCACTTTATGACAAAGTG
>JAZNWX010000219.1:0-5843 GCA_045593575.1 Eubacteriales bacterium
TGCGCAAATAGCAAAGGAAGAAAAGCGAGCAGCATATACAATAATTTCGAACAAGGGGCTTGTGAGTTTAGCAACGTATCATCCTACAACTAAAGAAGAATTCGTTAGTCTTTATGGGTTAGGAGAAACTACTTACCAATCTTTTGGAATTAAATTTATTACTGCAATCAAAGACTTTTATAATCAATCATAAGTCGTTATTGGTTGTGGCTTGCATTTGATTGATATTCAATGTTCTCAGTTAGACTATCGGGTGGGTTAAACTTTCCAATTTATAAATCAAGCAGGGCGGGATTTTATGTCCCGCCCTGCTTGTAATTCTACCGAAGTATTTGCATACCAAAACAATCTCTTGTAAAGAAAAATACGAACCTCGACTCATCAGGGTTCGTATTATTTCTGTCTGGTGCACCAAAAAGGACTTGAACCTTCACGTCGGGGACACTGGATCCTAAGTCCAGCGCGTCTGCCAATTCCGCCATTGGTGCATTTTGGGGAGCGATGCTCCCCATTTTTTTCTTAAATTAGTTGTGAGAAGCAAGCCAAGCTTCAGCATTAGCCTTGCTCATTCTCTTGATGCTCTCTGTGGGGTAAACGGATTCAGCACCACCGTTGCCATAGAGATAGTAGTTGCCCTTTGCTGTTACGAAAAGAATCTCTTCATAACCTGCAGGATCACCATAGTAACCAAAAGTAACCTTCTTTACAAGAGTATCTACTTCTGTATCATATGTAACTTTGCAAATTACTTTGTTCATCGCAATTCTCCTTTATTTAATGTTTTACTCATACATTATATACTGTTTTTTGCGATTTGTCAAAGGATTTTTTGCGGGATTTTTTCAATTCTACCCATTGTACAAAAAGTATAAACAAAGCTAAATTTCACTGTGTAAAATACACAAAAAACCAGCAAAAAACAACATTTTCAAGCTTCAAAAAGCTCCATAATTTTCATTGCAGTTTCTTGAATATCACTCTCACCGTCACACTCAACAACAATGTCCGCATACTTCTCGTAGAGGGGAGTTCTGACATCATAAATATCACGCAAGGTCTGTCCCTTATCAAAAACCACACCCCTGCGTTTAAGACTCTTGAGTCGCTTTTCTATAACCTCATAAGGCACCTTTAAATACACAACGGTTGAGGTTTTCTTAAGATGCTCCATCGCCTCTTTGCCAAATATGGCAGAGCCCCCCGTTGAGATAATTGAGTTATGCACCTTCAAATTGGCTAATGTATTATTTTCAAGTTTTAAGAACCTCTCGTTCCCTATCTCCTCTATTATTTTATGTAATCTTTTTCCCTCATTATTCTGAATGACGATATCTGCATCTATAAAGGTTTTGCAAAGAAGCTTGGCAAGAACGATTCCCACCGTGCTTTTGCCTGCACCCGGCATTCCGATAAGAGATATATTACTTTCAAACATTATTAACCTTCCTTCCCATCTCGCAAAGGTGAGATATAGGACATTCGCTGCATTTGGGCGAACGGGCAGAACACACGTCGCGTCCAAACTGAACTATTCTGTGACAAAGATCACTCTGCTCGTCGGGATGGACAAGCTCTGACATAATGATCTCGACCTTGTGGGGATCCTTTTGCTTTTGCGGATACATTCCAAACCGACCGCAAATTCTTATCATATGCGTATCAGCAACGATAGCGGGCTTATGAAAAATATCACCCAGCAAAAGATTTGCTATTTTGCGACCGACTCCCGGAAATTTCAAAAGCTCATCCATACTGTCGGGCAGCTCGCCGCCGTATTCCTCACAAAGCATAAGACAAGCATCCTTTATATTCTTCGCCTTCGTTCTGAAAAGTCCGCAGGGGCGAATAATCTCTTCAATCTCCCCGTAGCTTGCATAGGCAAGACTCTCGCAGGTCGGAAACTTTGCAAAAAGCTCCCTGCAAACAATGTTAACGCGTGCATCCGTACATTGTGCCGAAAGTCGCCCCATAACCAGAAGCTTCCAGGGCTCGTTTTCAAACTCCAGGGCACAAAGTGCCTCCGGATATATCTTCTTAAGCTCGATAATAATATCGGCAATTCTTTGTTTCTTTTCTGTTTTATTCATATCATTCAACCGTCTTTGAGGTAATTATCATCACTCTGTCAACATCATCAAAATCTACCGCCGCCTTTACCGTAGCAATAACGGATCTGCTCGCATCGTCGAGCTTGACCTCAGTAACTGTTCCTATCTTCAATCCGTAGGGATAAATGCTTCCGCTTCCGCTGCTGATGATAACGTCACCCTCTGCAATATCGGAAATGTCTGAAAATCCCGTTGTGTAAAGGAAACGGCACTCGTTTTCATAATACCCCTCAACTATACCCGTCATAGCTGATCTCTCAACCAACGCACCGATCGAGGATGAAACATCGGTAATGCAAAGCACCTCACTTGTGTTCAGACCAACCTCTGTCACTCTGCCAACAAGCCCTTCACCTGCAATAACGACCATTCCCTCTGCAATTCCGTGAAGAGATCCCTTATTAAGTGTCAGAGTATTGTGTGCAGCCCCCGAGTTTTTGCCGACAACCGTAGCATCCACAAATTCAAATGACGTATTATGATTCTTCACGTCGAGAAAGTCACGAAGCCACGCATTTTCCTCCTTCAGAACGTCAAGATCTGCTTGGATTTGCTTAAGCTCATCATTTTCTTTTCTCAATGCCTCGTTTTCTTCTGCAATACGGTCAAATTCAGTGAAATAATCAGCAAATCCTTGAATTCCATCAGCACAGTAATTGAAAACCGCCCTGAACGGTGTCGAAATCAGGTTGATTGCGTCCTTTAAGAACCAAGCGTGACCGCTTGCAGAAAGCACGACGGAAAAAACCGTCAGGCAAAGCACCACGGTAAAGCATATTATAAAAAACTTGTTCTTAAAATAACGCATTTTTGACCTCTATCTGATTAAACTTATTTTCTGCTGATAACTTCCTTAGCTTTCTTTGCAATATTCTCGGCAGTAAGACCGTAATACTCCATAAGTGCCGGAACTGTGCCCGAGCGACCGAAAGTGTCCTCAACACCAACTCTCGCCATAGGTACGGGAGAATTTTCAACAAGCACCTCAGCAACCGCAGAGCCAAGTCCACCGTAGATAGTATGCTCCTCGGCAGTAACGATAGCTCCCGTTTCCTTTGCCGCCTTAACAAGAATATCCCTGTCAATTGGCTTTATTGTGTGAATATTGATAACGCGGGCAGAAATACCCTCTTTTGCAAGAAGCTCTCTCGCTTCAAGACAGGTGCTTACCATAAAGCCCGTACCAACAAGAGTTACGTCAGTACCGTCTGCCAAAAGGACACCCTTACCAAGCTCAAATTTATAGTCCTCACCGTTGATAATCGGGAGTGCGTATCTGCCAAATCGCATATATACCGGGCCGTCGTGCAAAATTGCCGCCTCAACTGCAGCACGGGTTTCAACTCCGTCACAAGGGTTTATAATTACCATTCCGGGAATGGAACGCATTGTTGCAAAATCCTCGTTGCACTGATGAGTTGCACCGTCCTCGCCAACGGAGATTCCACCGTGGGTTGCACCGATTTTAACGTTGAGATGGGGGTAGCCAATTGAGTTTCTGACCTGCTCAAATGCACGTCCTGAAGCGAACATAGCGAAAGAGGAAGCAAAAACCGTCTTTCCTGTTGAAGCAATACCTGCCGCAACGCTCATCATATTTCCTTCAGCAATACCGCAGTCGAAAAATCTTTCGGGATATTGCTTTTTAAAAATACCTGTCTTTGTAGCTGCCGCAAGGTCTGCGTCAAGCACTACAAAATCATACTTGGGAGCAAGCTCGCAGAGTGCGTTTCCGTAAGCTTCTCTCGTTGCCATTTTTTTAACGTCTGCCATTATCTCGCCCTCCTTAAATGTATCTTGTCTTAAGCTCGGCAACAGCAATTGCGTGCTGCTCATCATTGGGAGCTGCACCGTGCCAGTTAACCGAATTTTCCATAAACGAAACATTCTTGCCCTTTGTTGTCTTTGCGATGATAACGGTGGGCTGACCTTTTATCGTTTCAGCTTCTGCAAAAGCTGCTTCGATCTGATTAAAATCGTGACCGTCAATGGTGATTACGTGGAATCCGAATGCCTCAAACTTCTTATCGTGGGGTGTGGGATTCATAACCTCTGTGATGGGTCCGTCAATCTGAAGTCCGTTGAGGTCGAGGATTACACAAAGATTGTCGAGCTTGTAGTGGGATGCAAACATTGATGCCTCCCAAACCTGACCTTCCTCGCTCTCGCCGTCGCCAATGATAGTGTAAACGCGATAGTCCCTGTTCTCAATCTTGCCCGCAAGTGCCATACCGCAAGCGGCAGAAATGCCAAGTCCCAGAGAGCCCGTTGTCATATCAACACCGGGAACCTTGTTCATATCGGGATGTCCCTGCAAATATGAGTCGATTTTACGCAAGGTAACAAGATCTTCTACGGGGAAAAATCCTCTGTGTGCAAGTGTCGCATAAAGACCGGGAGCTGTGTGTCCTTTGGACAAAACGAATCTGTCCCTGTCCTGCATTTGAGGATTCTTGGGGTCAATATTCATCTTCTCAAAATATAAATATGTCAAAATATCAGCAATTGAAAGTGAGCCACCGGGATGACCGCACTTCGCCGCGTGCGTCGCATCAATAATGCCGATTCTGACGTCATTTGCAATATTTTTCAGTTCTTTAATTCTTGCTTCGTTCATAGCCGCCCTCACAAAAACTTATTTGAGGTATATAGTACCTCATTTTATATGCTTATTATACCCTAACTCCCCCCAAAATGTCAAGTAATATAAACTAAAATCTTGATTTTAGTCAAATCAAATTGTATGGGAGGATATCATCCTCCCGCAAATTTGCACCAACTCGTAGAGGTGAGTCACGAATCGCCCGCCAATGCACACCAACTCCACGAAAAAGGAGCGCCCACTCGAGCGCCCCTGAATGCTTATTAAATTTTATTCGGGTTTGTAGCCCCAAACTACTGGACAATTAGAATAATTCCAAATGCTATTCCATCCACTCGGCTTTGATGTAGCTTCACAGTAGATTGTAAGAGATGTACTACTGAATGCCTCTTCGCCAATACTCGTCACGGAATTGGGTATCACTATGCTTGTAAGTGATGAGCACCCATAAAATGCAGAACCTCCAATACTCGTCACAGAATTGGGTATCACTATGCTTGTAAGCGAGTCGCAATTTGAAAATGCACTGTTACCAATACTCGTCACAGAATTTCCAATTGTTACGCTTGTAAGCAAGTCGCAACTTCGGAACGCCTGATCACCGATACTTGTTACACTGTCGGGGATAACTACGCTTGTCAGTGAGTCGCAACTATAGAACGCCCTATAACCGATACTCGTTACACTGTCGGGGATGGTAAAGGTTGCATCTGTTTTACCTATAGCATATTGAACAAGCGTTTTTCCGTCTTTGCTATAGAGATTTCCGTCTATCGATTTATAATATTCATTATTTTCAGATACGTTTATGCTTGTCAGTGAGTCGCAACTATTGAACGCCTCACTACCGATACTCGTTACGCTGTCGCCGATAACTATGCTTGTCAGTGAGTCGCAATTAGAGAACGCATAATCACCGATACTCGTTACACTGTCGGGGATTTCTATGCTTGTCAGTGAGGAGCAACCAGAGAACGCAGAATTAGAAATGTACTTAGTGTCCTGATGCACTTCACAACTTGTAATGCTTTGATTCTTAGCTTTTATTAATGCAACGTACGGATTATCTTCATTTCCAAGATAATAAGCATTATCATATTCATTAAATGTCAGTGAGTCGCAAGCAGAGAACG
>JAZNWX010000220.1:0-3748 GCA_045593575.1 Eubacteriales bacterium
CGGAGGGATTGTAATCTTAACAAAAACAACAATCCCCCACCGCTAACGCGGAGCCCCCTTTACACAAAGGGGCCTTTATTTACTTTGCTTATACATACCCATAAATCAGAATTTGAATATTAATAAGCAAAACACCGAGGAAATTTCCTCGGTGCTTCGTTTATTACCAAATAATAATTCTCTTTTCGGGGGCGATATACATCTGATCGTTTTCTGTTACATCAAATGTTTCATACCATTCCTTGAAGTTTCTTGGAGGCATGTTTGCTCGAAGGATGCAGGGACCGTGAACGTCAACTGACAAAAGAAGCTGGCTGTATTCGGGCTTTGCCTTCTGACACCATACTCTTGCCCAGTTGCAGAAGTATTCTTCAAAGGAGGAGCCTTCAGTTCTTGACATAATGTCAACAGTAACTGACATACCGCCGTTATCCGCCATGTTTTCACTTACGATGAACGCTCCGTTAACCTTACCCCAAGGAAGCTCGATTCCGTCAAACTGCTCAATCATAAGCTGAACCTTTGCTTCAAATCTCTTGAAGTCATCCTCTGTCCACCAGTTGTTGATGTTACCGTTTTCGTCGCATTTTGCACCGTTTGAGTCAAACGCGTGTGAAATTTCGTGACCGATAACCGCACCGATACCGCCAAGGTTTTCGCTTCTTGTCTGCTTGAGTGAGTAGAAGGGAGGCTGAAGAATAGCCGCGGGGAAGGTAATGTCATTTACGAAGGGATCGTAGCAAGCATTAACCATATGACCGGGCATTGCCCAGTTTTCGGGCTCTGTGGGTCTGTCGATCTTTGAGAGCATATCGAGAGTTCTTATCTCGCCGAGTGTGAGCATAATGTCAAAGAGAGAGTCCTCAGGATTGAACAAGAGCTTGTCATAAATAGCTCTTACCTTGTTGGGATAGCCCATCTTAACGCCCATTCTTGAGAGCTTAAGAATGGCCTTTTCCTTAGTTTCGTCACCAAGAATTTCATTTGTCTTGATGCGTTCCTTGTATGTATCAATGATCTGATATACAATTTCTGTAATATCCTTCTTTGCTTCCTCACCAAAGTATTTGTCACCGTAGTAGATACCAACGGGCTCGGAATAAAGGCTTGATGCGAGATTGTATGCAAACTTTTCAATTGACTGCATCTTTGCAATACCCATAATCGCACGGCTGTACATACCGCCCATATCACGAAGCTCTTCTGAGAGGTATGAGCAGGATTTGAGAAGTCCCGTTACATATGCCCAGTGCTTGTAAAGCTCGAGTGTGTCGGCGTTGAGAACATTTGCAAAGTCGCCAAAGAATCTCGGCTCGGTTACAACAACGGTTTCGGGAACGCGTCCAAAGAGATCGCCAAGGATCGCCTTGAAATCAAGAGTCGAGAGCATACCCGCAACTGCGTCTGCATCCATCGGGTTGTACATTTCAACGTATTTTGACCACTCCTCGTTGCTCTTAACAAGTCCTGCAAGGATTTCGTCGAACGCGAGAGTATCGGCAACGTATTTTTCCTGATCCTCTGCTGAAAGATCGGTCTTTGTCATAAGCATTTTGGTTGCACCTACCCAAAGTCCCAAAATTTGTTCCTTCTGAGCAGCCATTTCAGGTCTGTAGTAGGTTACGTCGGGAAGAATAACACTCGCCCCCTGAATATAAACGAGGTGCTGCTTTGTGTTTTTCATATCCGTATCAACGAAAACGTTGATGGGAGAGGGAATGTTCTTGAGCGTCAAGGTTTTGTACAAACGGCTGAAGTCGCCGATTTCCTTGATTTCGTCAAGAACTGCAAGGTTTTTGAGTGCGGGAGCGATGCCGTCTTTGGCTTTTTTGTCCTCGTCCTTTACGATGGCATACAGCTCGCAAGCTCTTTTAAGATGGTCGTTGGGATAAGACTTGCTTTGAGCCATAGTCTCAAACTCATCCATCATTATTTTTTCAACGCCCTCTGCGAGCTTTGCAAATCCGCCCGCGGTGGGCTTGTCATCGGGAATAACAAGCTCATCGAGTGTTTTCTGGTTGACGAACGTATAAAGATCGTCTTGAATTCTGATTTTTTCCATAGTTTTCTCCTTTATATAAGTAATTTTTTATCGTATTGTAATATAAAAATGCGATTTTGTCCATACATTTTGGATTGCATCTTGGCAATTATAGGTTGCTTTGCTCTATTGTAGCACAAAAAAGACCAAAAAACAATATAAAAATCAAGATTTAAGCTCAATTTCAATGCCCAAAACACCGTATTTACGTTGTTTTTCAGCGGGATAATAGATTTCCATATCCTCGGGAGAGGCATTTTGAAGCTCGCTTGGTAAATAACCGCATTTATCCAAGGGGAGAGCTGCATAAAGCTCTGTGAAATTTGCAAAAACGTGCAGCTTTTTCACCTCGCACGTAAGCGTTAGAGCTTCGTCATCAGTGTTTTTGAAAATCAAAGTATCACCGACTGAAATCAGCTGTCTTTTTTCATCAAGCAAACGCAATTCTATTGTTTTCGTTCCGTTTGCAATATGCGAAAACGGGGAAGAATGCAAATTCATATAGTGAGTCATTTTGTTCTCCTTTGCCTTGAATTTGTTACAGTTAAGTATAGCACAGATGATTTTCAAAATCAATATTTTTTAGGATTATTAACCGTTTGTTAATTAATACAAAATAATATTTTATCATTTCTCTTGTAAAAAATGGAAATATGTGTTAAAATATAGTATCACCTTATTGAAAGGAGAATTATATGAGAAGATTTTTATCATTCACACTCGCAGCAATTATGCTTTGTTCTGTGTTTGTGCTTACGTCGTGTGACCCCGTTGAAGAGGTAAAAAAGCTTGTTAATGACATTTTGGGCATTCCGAGATACACCATTACCGAGGATGAATGGCTCTCTTCTTTTGACGTTGCCAACTATACCGCAACTCTTGAGGGTGATAACTACACTATGATCACTGCTTTGGATTATCCGTATATGAAATATGAGATGGCATATCATTCGGAATCGGCAAATCCCGAGGTTATGTACGTTGATTTGCGTAATGGCGATATGTACTATAAGTCAAACGGCACGTGGATCAAAACCAACGAAGACGTCCTTGCCACTGACGAAAGCTCACTTACGTTGAAAAACGATATTAAGACATACGAAATAAACTATAGCGACCTTGTGTATGACGAGGAAACAAGGTCATATAATTACTATGACCGTATGGAAGCTGATTACAGCTTCAAATTTGAGGATGGCGTGCTTGTTTGCGTGGAAGTTCAGCTTAAGGCAGGACTTAACTCAAAGCAGGTTGTCACCGACATTGGAACAACCGTTGTTGAATTGCCCGATGTATAAAAAACAATATAGATAAATCCCACGGTTTGCCGTGGGATTTATCCGGAAAAACAAAAAAATAACCGCCCTTAGCTCAGTTGGATAGAGTACCGGATTCCGATTCCGTTGGTCGAGGGTTCAAATCCCCCAGGGTGGGCCAAGAAAAGACTCAGAATTGTATACAATTCTGAGTCTTTTCAGTTAAATCCGCCTGTGTCGGAATAAATCCACTTCGTGGATGAAATCGCTACGCGATGAAATCTGCCTTACGGCAGGTTAAGGAGAGGCGGATTTGATTTCATCTGAAGCCGTAGGCTGAAGATTTCATCCAAACTCGTTTGGATTTCATCCTGCTAAGCAGGATTTCATTAAATATACAAGGCTTTGCCTTGCTTTATTTTCAAGTCGGATCGTAGCCATGTCGTTCTGT
>JAZNWX010000221.1:0-2495 GCA_045593575.1 Eubacteriales bacterium
AAGCACCTCGAAAGAGGTGCTTTTTTTGAATTATTAGGGAAAATGGGCTGAAAAATCAGTTCTTATATAAACAGTATTCCACCCACATCCATCAGTGGAGTGTCAGTTAATTCCACAATGATTTTTGAATGTTTTTTACAAAAATTTCTGATTTTTTCGCCATCCGGATGGTACTCAAGAGAACCGCAAAAGAAGATCCTTTCTTTGTGTGAACCGCTTGTGCCACCGATAAACCCGTAATTATAGGGAGGAAGAGAAATATCCCCCTCACTTATTTTCAAAACGTCAATGCCTGCGTTTTTTGCACTTCGGGAAATTCCGATATCCGAAGTTATTATAGCATTATCGTCAACAATGCAAACAGAACAATGTGTATATCCTTGAGAAACGTGATGAATAAAATATCCCTTGCTTTTAAGATATTCAAGCACTGTTACAGATGCAAATTTAGTGTTACAAAATACATTTTTGCCGACAACTGCTATGTTCAGCAATACGTCATGTGGGTATTTATCTGACATCTGCTCGTCAATGCGGATAATCTCTTTAAATCCTTTAAGCTCCGCACGGTAATCGATATGCACAAAAGCAATATCCCCAATAGCCAGAATAAGCATATCTGTGTGCGTGCTGACAGGATTTGAAAGCACAGAAAAGGGAGCAAGCGGGATAACTTCATACCCATCTTGCTTCAAAGCACTTAATATTCTTTTGTCGGCTGATTCGCTGATATATGCTATCATATTATCCCCTTTATGAAAATAAAAAGGGCAGACTCGAATAAAATCGGTCTGCCAAACTTTTTACGTTAATTAAGCACGATTAACTTTGCCTGAACGAAGGCAACGAGAGCAAACTGCAACAGTAACGGGAGTGCCGTTAACGATTGCCTTTACCTTTCTGATGTTGGGCTTCCAGGTTCTGTTTGTCTTGCGGTTAGAGTGAGAAACGTTCTGACCGAAAACAACGCCTTTACCACAAACACTGCATTTTGCCATAATGACACCTCCTAAAAAGTGTTGTAAAAACACTAAAATACATAAATAGTTTACGAACAGTAGTTATTATAACATAGAAAAAACCAAAATGCAAGAGTTTTTTGAAAATAATTTAATTTAAATATAAAAAAATGTTAAAATGAGTGATTTTTGCTCTCAAAATATATTTCACCGCCGTATTCTGTGTTACCGCACAGGGATGCTTCAATTCTCAGCAGACGGTTATATTTTGCAATTCTCTCACCGCGGCAGGGAGCACCTGCTTTGATGAATGGGGCATTGGTGGCTACCGCAATATCGCAAAGGGTGGTGTCCTCTGTTTCTCCCGAACGGTGTGAAAGAATAAAGCGATAACCGTTTTCCTTGGCTATACGGATCGTCTGAAGTGTTTCAGTAAGAGTTCCAATCTGATTTGGCTTCACTAAAATTGCATTTGCAATACCCATTTCAATACCGTCAGAGAATCTTGTGGGATTGGTAACAAAAAGATCGTCACCTACAAGCATCAACTGTTTACCCAAGCGTTGAGTCATAATCTGCCATCCCTCGTAATCTTCCTCTGCAAGACCGTCCTCAATTGAGATAATCGGATATTTTTCAGAGAGACGTTCATAGTAATCAATTAATTCTTCCTTCGAATACTCAATTTTACGTTTGAGGGTGCGATAAATTCCTGCGTCCTTGTCCAGCCAGGAGCTTGATGCGACATCAAGGGCGATTTTGACCTCATCGGTACCGTAGGTGCTTCGAGTGATTGCTTCAACAAGAAGGTCGAGTGCTTCCTCGTCATCGTGAAGGTCGGGTGCATACCCGCCCTCATCACCAACCGAGCTGGAAAGTCCGCGTTCTTTCAGTATGTTACCAAGATTATGATATATTTCGCTTCCCATCTGAAGTGCGTGTGCAAAGCTGTCAGCTCCCACGGGCAGAATCATAAATTCCTGAATTTCAATATTGTTGTTAGAGTGGGCACCGCCGTTGATAATGTTGAACATCGGGACGGGCATTCGGTAAGCCCCAAGACCGCTTAAATATTTGTACACGGGAACGTGATAAAAGTTTGCACTTGCTCTTGCACAAGCAAGGGAAACTGATAAAATCGCATTTGCCCCGAGCTTACCCTTATTCTGCGTTCCGTCAAGCTCAATCAAGGTTTTATCAATGGAAATCTGATCTGTTGAGTACATTCCATAAAGGGCGGGAGCGATTTTTTTAGAAACGTTAGCAATTGCTTCTCCCACTCCTTTTCCGTGATAGCGTTCCTTTTCTGCATCGCGAAGCTCAAGAGCCTCGTGTCTGCCGCAGCATGCGCCCGAGGGAGCACTGGCAACACCAACGGTTCCATCATTTAAAACGACAGTTGCTTCAACTGTCGGATTTCCTCTTGAATCAAGTATTTCTCTTGCACAGCATCTGTATATCTGAGGTTTGTTTAACATATTTTATCTCCTTTTTTAGTGGGTATGTAGTATGATAAATTGGGGTTTATAGGGTAGT
>JAZNWX010000222.1:0-2944 GCA_045593575.1 Eubacteriales bacterium
TACAATACTGAAGATGCTCTGAAACAGAGTGTCCCGAAACGAATGGCTCATCCTCTTTTGCAAGCTTAAAGTCAGGATCGTTGAGCAAGGATGCGGTAGTTTGTTCAATGATCCACATCCAGAAGCTTTCACTTCTTACACTTGTGCCGTCAAGATCCATAAGCACTGCTTTTACGGGACCCTGAGGAGTGACCGGTTTCAAGGGATAATAAGCAGGGTAATTGAGTGCAGAAAGAACATAGCAAAGAGTGGAATCCTCAAAGCAGATAAATTCTACTTTGCCGTCTCCGGTGGCATAAACGGCTTTTACACCGTTTACGCCTTCGGAAAACACACCATCACTACATTTTTTGATATTTTTAAGTCCGCTGTTTTCATCAAAACAGCCCAAATTCGGAATTACTATTTTGCTCATTTTGTTTTAATCTTAAATGTTTCGATTTTGTGAGGAAGAAGGTCGATTGAGAATTCTCCGTTGTTAAATTCAACGGGCTGAGGATTGGATTCGTCAAGATTTACTCTTTCAACAGATGTAACAGGAAGAATTGTGCCAATGTTAAGGAGGAGATTGTCACCTGTAGTATTCCATACTCTGAGAATTGTGCCTTCTCCATTCTCAGCCTGTTTAAGTGCGGAGATGAGAACCTTCTTTTCTTGGTTGATTGTGATAAAGCTTGCGCTTGCAGGAAGCTCGCCGGCATGGGGAACACCCTGAACTGCCTTTACGGGCACCTTAAATGCATATGCGTGGTTGAGAACGTCTGCTTCATTCCACTTACCCTCGTGAGGATAGATAGCATATTCGTATTCAAGTGTTCCAAAGCTGTGCTGACCTGTGTATTTGTCAAGCTCTTCAACAGTCATATTGTTATTCGCTGTCATATAAGCACGCTGTGTACGGATAAGTGTGATCTTAACTGTTCTTTCACTGTCATCACAAACCTCGTATTCACGAAGACCCTTAGTCATAATCGCAAGACCTTCTTTTCCGTCAGAAACGTCAACGAAGTTCTGCATGGGCTGGAATGCGGGGAATGCTTCTGCATTATCCTTATGATCGCGCCATTTGATAGTACGTGTTGCAACATCCCAAGCGCTTTCGGAATCAACAAAGTCTGCGCCTGAAACACCGGAGGGGAAGTGAACTGTAAGCTTATGGTCGCGAATCTCGTTTGTGAGCTTAGTATGAAGCTTGAGATACTTGCAACCCTTCTCGAGTGTAAGAGTTGTAGAGATGGGAAGCTCCTTCATCTCACGTGTTCTGTCGTGACCGTCGATTGTAGCTGCAGCGGGAAGAACCATCTTGAGATCGATCTTAAAGCTGCCACGGAGCGTATTGCTCTCAAGCATTGTGATATTGGCAACTGCACCGTGAGAGGTGTAGATAGCATTTCTGCGAGGAATATTGGAAATGTGAGCAGAGCCAACCTCGCCACTATCGGTGAAGTAGTGCATATTGCTCATCGTTCTGCCCGTAGTCTTATCAAGCATTGTGAAAGTACCGTTGGGAAGGATAGTAACCTTGAGATATTCGTTTTCAAGTGTGCCGCCCTCACGCGCGATGAGCTTTCTGTTGTCCATAATTTCAGGGTGGTAAGCATACTCGGCTTCGCGCATTCTAACCGCGAGAGTTCTATAACCGTTCTGAGGTATGGATGCTTTTACAAGAATATGACGGCGCTTTGCGTCAAACTTAATTGCCTTAGTATCAAGCTCACGCTCAACACCGATGGAAATATCATCCTTTGAAATCTCAACGTATTCAAGCTTATTTCCGTTTTCATCAACGATATCATAGAAATCGTCAAGCTGGCTTGCACCACCAAGACCGATGTCACCCATCTGTGTTTTATAACGAGGTGTGTCAACTACAAGTTCAAGAACTTCTTCTCTTGCATAGGGAAGGGTATTGAAAAGTGTAAGGCTGTAATCGTTGGGCTTAAAGCTTGTGAGTGTATCAATTTTGCCCGAAAGTGCTATAACACTTCTATTTGTACATTCTTCTGCAACAGTTTTTGCGATGGAGAAGTTGTACATCATATCTTCATGTGCGCGGTCAACCGCCGCACCGCAGATGCTGTCGTGAGCGTGATTTTTGAGAAGAGCCTCCCAAGCTCTGTTGATATTAGTTGTGGGATATCTCTTACCATAAATATCTGCATATGAAGAAAGGGGCTCAGCAAGGTTGATGAGGTTGTTTTCAACATCATCATTATAGAGCTTAATCTTAATTCTGGAAGAGTGAGTTGCACCGAGAAGGGCGTTGAAGTTGTTATGCTCCATCGTTGTGTAACGAAGCTCACCGTGGTGCTTTGCTCTGTCATAATCCTTGATGGCGGAAATAGTTGCCATGTAATCGTCAAGATTTGTTTGAATGATCTCAACGTCGGGGTATACGGTATTCATGTCCTCAACAAGTTCAGGGAGATACTTATAAGGCTCATCATTGTCTTCCATATTAAGTGCAAGAACATTGTTGCCAATCTTATAAGGCTCTGCCTGTGCAAGAAGGTCGTCAATGGATTTTTTAAGAATTTCTTTGTCGTGTATGTAGTCGAAATCCTCGTGAAGAAGTGTAAATGCCTTTTCGTAGGACTTGAGGTCTGCCATGTGAGCAGGGAGCTGCTTGGGATCATACGTATATGTAAGGTCTTTAAGGCCCTTGCCAAGAACAGCAGGTCCGTGAACGTAGAAGAACCAGTTTGTACGTGTTACCTCGTCGAACGTACGCAAGGTTGTGAGTGTGCTGCCGTCTGCACCTTCCCAGTCAAATAGGGGAGAGAGCACGTGTTTGTTTGTTCCACGATAGAAGATAGCATTCTCAATACCAAAACCACGGTAGAGCTGAGGAAGCTGAGAGGGCTGACCGTAAGATGTAGCAGTATAACCGGATTTCATTCCACCGCCAAATTCCTTAGCCATTCAAGTCGGAGGCCAAGCGGTC
>JAZNWX010000223.1:0-9644 GCA_045593575.1 Eubacteriales bacterium
TATTTTAGCTTCAATTCCCTTCTTATCAAGGGTAGTAATCACATACTCTCTGAAGCACTCCTTTTCCTTTGCAGTTTTTCGCATAGGAAAATTTTGATTTATGTAATCTAAATGAGTCATTTTATATTCCTTTCGATGCAAACAACGTTTTCAATATGTCCCGTTCTGGGAAACATATCAACGGGATCAACTTCACCTATATTATATCCGAGTGACGCAAACATTTTGCAATCTCTTGCAAGTGTATCGGGATCACACGAAACATAAACAATTCGTTTAATATTCCGCATACTGAGAAACTCTATTACCTCAGACGTGCATCCTTTTCTCGGTGGGTCGAGTATTACCACATCAGGATTTAAAGCACCGTGCTGTGCTTCAACTGAAGAAAACAGACTCTCTATATCCTTAGCATCTCCGGCATAGAATTTTGCATTATCAACTCCGTTCAGCTGTGCGTTGATTTTTGCACATTCTACAGCACCTTCTACTATTTCAATTCCTACAATTTCGCTTGCAATATCAGACATCGATAAACCGATTGTTCCCGTACCGCAATACATATCAACGATGGATATTTTTCCTTCAAGACCGTTAATTGCTTTTTCTCTTGCCAAAGAATAAAGCATCTCAGCACCTTCGTGATTAACCTGATAGAAGGATTCGGGAGTTATTATGAATCTTACTCCGCAAAGGATATCCTCAATATATTTTTCTCCGTAAAGCAAGGTATACTCATTTCCAAGTACAACGTTAGTATTCTTTTTGTTGATATTAAGCTGAATACTTGTAATGTTTGGAAATCTCTCGTTTATCAAGTCAACAAGCTCATTTGCATAAGGTAGTTTATCGCCATTGATAACAATACAAAGCATTATATCTCCCGTACCTTCACCTATTCTGAGATAGAGATGTCTTAGAAGTCCTTTGCAGGTTTCTTCGTTATATACGGTAAGCTTTTTTTCATTTGCAAAATTACAAACTGTCTTTAAAATTTCACCAAATACCGTGGGTTGAAGTGCACATTCAAATGCAGACACAACGTTATGCGTTTTCGAGGCATAAAAGCCCGCAAAAATGCCATTCTTCGACATTGCAAACGGATATTGTGCTTTATTTCTATAAGAGTTTGTTCTCCCGGTACTATGTACATCATTGATTACTGTATCGGGCAGTCCCGCCTTAATAAATGCGTGCTTAACATAGTTCTTTTTTATATCTTTTTCGTGCTCATAGGTGATGTGGCGGTAAACGCAGCCTCCACAGCTCTCACTCGCATTACAAAAGCACTCTACATCACGAAAAGGCGATGCTTCAATTATCTTTTCAAGGCGAGCAACTGCAAAATTTGCATTAACCTTGATAATCTTCGCTTGAACCGTATCACCCGTAACTGCGCCTCTGACAAATACAACTCTGCCATCCTGAAGGTGGGAAACCCCCGCACCGAGATTGTTAATTTCTTCAATATGCAGCTCAACTAAATCATTCTTTTGGATACTATACATAATACTCGTCGTTGGATTCGAGGCAGATACAAACCACGTCATCGTTTTCACTCATATCGCAGGCAAGAGCTATATTGTTACATTTAGCATTAATTTTCTTTGCTCTTCCGGCAGGTGTGTGAGAATAATCAAGATAACCGACAACCATAATTTTATCAGTATAATAAGTTTTATCAATATCAAGATAACCGTTTATAAAATCGTCCAGCTCATAATCATAAAGGTCAGCATCCTTATCAAAATTGTTGATTCCTCTGCAGGTCAAAACGAATTCTTTTCCGTTTTTAAGTGTTACTTCTTCGAATACAGGAAGATCTGAAAGATATTCCAAAAAGCCTTCCTTTGAGTCAGCATCAGCATTTTTGAAAGCTTCAAGAGTTTCCTGACCACCGTCCTGTGCCCAAGCTATCATTTCTTTAGTAAAGCTAACGGACGGAGCTCCGCCCTCTTTCAAAATTCTATCAAATTCGGATAGCAGCAAATATGCCTTATAGTCGTGCTCACCGAGAACAGAATAAACATTATATCTTGTACTGAGATCATTTACAAGTTCAATTGACTGTTCTCCGTAATCAACAATATTTCCAAGCACGTAAAGGGTGTCACTTTCCTTCAAATTAATCTTCTTTATAAGATTTTCAAACTTATCAAATCTACCGTAAAGGTTTGATACAACAAATGTCATAGTCATCTCCTTAAATCTGTTTAATTATATTGCTTTCAAAATATCCACATTCAATTCTGTGATCTGCTGAAAGCACAAATGCAGCAAGCTTTTTGAGTGCAGGATTTTCAGTAAAATAATGTCCCGCCTCAACAAGATTTATGTGGTTATCATTGCAGTCAGTTAGATTATGGTAGCCGATTTCTCCTGAAAGATAAGTGTCAGCTCCTGCATAATGGGCGTCCCTTATATAGCTTCCGCCACTGCCCCCGACAAGTGCCAAACGATGAACCCTACCTGAACTTGAAGCGTAATTCAAGTGCTCGCATCCGAGCTTTTCTTTTACAAGAGTAACAAAATCATCAATTGACATTTCATCCTTGAGATCTCCGACACGCATAAGCTCAATTCCGTCACATTCAATTTTTTCAATATTCGAAAGTTCAAAAATCTCAGCCAACGCATCATTTACTCCGCCGTCAACCGCATCAAATCTCGTGTGAAATGACATAACGGAAACATCATTCTTAATAAGCTTGATAATTCTTGACGGAATACCGTAATCTCCAGACACACTTTTTACACCCTTAAAAATAAGAGGATGATGGGATACAATAAGATCGTATCCCTTATCTATTGCAAAATCAATAGCTTCAGGTGTTACATCCATACAAAAAAGCACTCTTTTCACTTCTCTGCTTCCGTCAGGACAGCACATAAGTCCGTCGTTGTCCCAAGAGCAAGAAAGCTCTCTTGGAATCTTCTCATTCATATATTTATTAAGCTCGTAAACTGTCATAACTTACCTCTCTAAGTATTCATTAATTCTATTCAGCATTTGACGTTCGGATGTGGCGTCATCACCACCCTCACGCATACCGCATATTTTGCGTTCAAGCTTTCCTTTGGAAATATTCATCAGCTCAAAAATATACGGATTTCTTTCGCTAAGATTAAATTCGCCAAACAAATATGTAAATTCATCATACTCTCTGATAGTTCCGTCAAACTCTGCACATATAGTCTGATAATACTTGCCCCTATCATAAGAAAGAGATTCGCCAAGAATCCTAAAACCACTTTCTGCAAGATACATTCTTAATTTTTCGGGGTGAGTCATAGGCTGAAGTATTAATCTTTTATCACCTGATTTTATCCACGGAGCTTCATCAAGAATCTTGACAATAAGCTCCCCGCCCATACCGAAAATTGCAATATCATCACAATCATCAGGATCAATTTTAGACAATCCGTCACAAAGAACGGTATGTATTTTTTCGGTTAATCCATACTTTGATATGTTCTCACCGGCTTTATCAAGCGGACCTTGATTTATATCTGCAGCAATCGCAAATGAAATAATGCCATTATTTATCAAATAAATAGGCAAGTATGCGTGATCTGTACCAACATCAACAAAGCATTTACCGTTCCTGACAAAAGGAACAGCAGTTAATAGTCGATCGTTAATTTTAATTTGTTCCATAAAATCTCCAAGAGCTAAAAGGGGCTGTTCAGCCCCTTTAATTAGTTTCCAAGAAACGCGTTAATCTTTTCTACGAGCTTGTCAGCATCGGTTCCGTGAACTGCACAAGCCTCTTCGATTGTTTCACCGCGAGATGCAGGGCAACCGAGACAATGCATTCCAATCTCAAAGAAAAACTGAGCTGTATCGCGATTATAATCAAGGATATCGCCGATAATTGATTCTTTTGTAACTTTCATATCAAAATCTCCAATCTAAAATATTAATAAAATTATTATATAATATTTTAGGACATATGTCAATAAAAAAGTTACTTTTAGAATGTTTTTTTATAAAAATTCTTTCATTTTTTCAATATTTCTCTCTTCAAAAGCGACAATTTCCTTGGCTAACGATACAGAATTCCTGCAATCAGGGTATTTTTCATATGCGCTGACCTTTTGTAAAAGATCAGTTACATCCATTGTTGAACCCTGAACCATCATCTCTGCCATATGACTTGTGGTGTTATCCTGCATTGATTTCATTTCCATACCAATTTTTGCCGAAAGCTTTGATACAGGATTTACCTCCTTTGGCTCAATGCCCTGAGAAACGAGTTGCTTTTTTACATCCTGAGCATATTTTTCATATTGGTCAAGCTGAGTTGTCATAAGTGTTTTCATATCGTCGTCCTTGATTTTTGGAAGCAAATTGATAATAGAATCAGAGCCCATCTTTACATTAGAATAGATATCCTGCAGGAGCTCAGCATCTTTATTTTTTGAGGTGTTGTTCATAGTAATTCTCCTTCATAAATTTGGTAAAAATATTGTTTCCAAAATCAATAAAAACTATGCAAAAATATTGACAAAACCGTTAAAGGTGATATAATAAAGACAAAGAGGTGATTTTATGAAAATTGATAAATTATATATGTTCGATCAGGATAAAGATGCATATCTCATTACATATATCAGAGATAATCCGCCTGAGATGTCCAACGATCCAAGGCGTGCCTTGCTTATATGCCCCGGCGGTGGCTATGAATGGACCTCCGATAGAGAGTCAGAGCCCGTAGCATTACAGTTTTTAGCCCGCGGATATAATGTTTTTGTACTTAAATATTCCATTGGCAAAATGGCATCGGAGCTTCGTCCACTTTGTGAGGTGGCTTTATCTGTAAAGCACATTCGCGAGCACGCAGAAGAGTATAACATTAACCCTCAAAAGCTGTACGTACTCGGATTTTCCGCAGGCGGTCATCTTGCCTGCTCGTCAGGTGTGTATTGGAATCACGAAAGCGTGCAAAAGGCTCTCGGAAACCCTGAAAATCCGATGATTTGCCGACCTGATGCTATGATTTTATGCTATCCTGTGATTACAGCAACGTGCCCTACGCACCTTGGGACTCTTCACAATTTCTGCGGCACATCGGAGCCAAACAAAAGTCTTTTGAATCTCTTTTCGCTTGATCTTCACGTAAATGAAACAACACCCCCATCATTTATTTGGCACACTGAAAACGATGATGCCGTTCCCGTACAGAATTCAAAGAATTTCGCTTTGGCACTTGAGCAAAATGGTATAGATCACGAGCTTGTGCTGTTCCCCGACGGCCATCACGGTCTTTCACTTGCAACAAGTGAAACCTGTAAAGAGCTTACTGAGGATTCACCGCACCCCTGCTCTGTCTGGATTGATTTGGCGGATAAATGGATTAAGAATTTATAAAACACACAGTAAAGAACGGCGAGAAATTCTCGCCGTTCTTTGATCTGCCTTTAAGCTATTTATTAAAGATTAATAATCTCATCAAATTTTCCGTATGAGTTCTGGTTGTTACCGTTACCTACTGAACATTCAGCGGGTGCATTTTTAAATGCCTCGAACACCGGAATAAATGCTTTAATGTCCTCTCTACTGAAAGAAAGAACCTCTGCCATATGCTTTGATTTTTCTTCGTACGTGTAATTGGCAAGATAGCTGATCTCGTTTTCAACTCCCTCTTGCTCAACGGATTTGGGATTGACAAAATCTGCGAGTGTGCTTATGATACAGCCGAGAATTTCGCCATCGGTAAACTCATTTGTTGCAAGATAATTTGCTATATTATCATATATTTCATACGTCTCCTGAACCTTGGGATCACGGTAAGAATATACGTTCAAGGCACCGCGTCTTGCAAAACGAAGTCCTGTACCGTATGCACCGCCAACCTCACGGATATTGTGCCACAAATAACCGAGTGAAAGAAGATTTGAAAGAGCGATATGCTTTCCACTGTAAGGAAGAATTTCGTTTATATCAAGTGAACGAACGTTAAAGCTGATGCCTGCGGGAATTGCATAAGCAACCTTCTTGGTATCGGGATTTGTAAGTGTTGCACCAACGAGCTTTTCACCGTCATTGAGTGAAAGTGTATGTGCAAGAAGCTCTTTTTTACCCGTAAGACCTGTGTAGCAAAGATTTCCTGAAGCAAATACTCTTGAAAGAAGTGCTTTCGCGTTTTCACAAAAATCTGCGGGAGATTCAGAATATTCCTGAATCTTCTTAAACAAGGGGTAACCGTCTGTAAGTGTGCTGTAATATCCGCTTGCCGAGATCAATGACTCTGATGTATTAAGGGCAAGACCAACTCCGTTACCCATAAACTGCATTCTTGTATTGTTAAGCTCACGTGCAAGTACGGTTTTAGCAGTTTCCTCATCATAAACAGTTTTAGAGAGTATTTCGCTTATAGTATCAAGTGCCTTTTCCGCATTCTTTTCAAGACAGGCAACACTTACTACAAGATAGGGCTCCGCCTTCTGCATTGAAGGTGAAAGTGTGGTTATGTCAAATTTCCATTTGCCTGCATATCTGTTAAGGCGATTGGAAAGCTCGGAGGATGTGCTGTTCTCCGTAGCAAAATCACCAAGTGAACGAGAAAGAAGCTCAGCTGTCATAATTTCATCAGCACTAAGTCCTGCAAGGGAGAAATAGAAGCGATAGTATGCAACACCGTTTGTTTCCGCCGGTGTATAGAGTATATTACCATCAACCATAAACTCTTTTTTAGGAAGCTCTTTTGTGAGCTTATCGAGTGAAAGAGTGGGCATTTTTGCAATTACCTCAGGTGTATCTCTATCCATAGCGAGCTTTGTGCCATCAACAAATCTCTTGAATGCCTCATTCTTTACCTCATCGGAAAGATTTGACGTGTACTTTTCAACCGTTGCAAGATGTGCTGCACTTGACTCCCTCTGCACAGGAACAAGTACCGAAATAGCAGTTATATCATTTTCAAAGAAAATTTCACGAAGGATATTTTCAAAATATCCGTTATCAAGCTCACGCTCGAATTTTTCAAATGTTTCGTCAATCTCAAAGTACGTATTGAGGGGCACACCGTAGAAGCTATTATTTGCAATCTGGATGAAATCATAGATGCAAAGTCCTCTTACAGCATTTCTCTGCTCTTTCATTCTGAAGCTTGTTGCAGAAATCTGAGCAAGCATAATCTCTTTATCAATACCTTTATCGATAATACCCTGAATTGTATCGTCAATAATCTTTTTGATTGCATCACGGTTTTCCTTTTCCGTATTATAAGCCGCAAAGCCCCAAGATGTTTGAATGTCATCTGTCGAATCGTAAATATCAGCATCTGCCATAAGTCCGCTTGAAGTGAGAGCCTTTTTTAGTGGAGATGAGCTGTTATCCATCAAGTAGTTAGCGAGAAGTCCCGCTGCCATTTGTCTTTCAGCATCGTTATACATACCAACGTTATACGAATATATAATGTTGGTTTTGCCTTTGGTATCCTCGGATGGAGATATGGGATATTCGTGCTCGCATACTCTGTGATTGGGCCCCTGAACTGTATGCTTGATCTCGCTTCGTTCCTGTGAAGCTCCTGCAAGCCATTTATCTATAATATCGGTATATCTGTCAATATCCATATTGCCGCGAAGAAAAAGTACACAATTTGCTGTGCTGTAATACTTTCTGTATGCGGCGAGATAATTCTCATAAGTAAGAGAAGGAATTACTGACGGCTCACCGCCACTGTTATACTTTTGATAAGTATCGGGATAAAGGTCAGCAGTCATCGCACTGTAGAGCTGACGCTGAATTGATGCACCCGCACCCTGCATCTCGTTATAAACTACACCCTTAATATCATATCCGTTCTCAGCCTTTTCGATATGCCAGCCCTCGCGAAGGAATGTGCCTTCAGCTAAGATAGGATTAAAAACCGCATCCAAATAAACCTTAAGAAGATTTTCAAAATCGTCGGGATTACAAGATGCACACGGATACATCGTCTTGCCTTGAAATGTCATAGCATTGAGGAAGGTATTCATTGAATTCTTGAGCATAAATAAGAAGGGCGAGTTCATAGGATAATTCTTTGATCCGTCAAGAACTGAGTGCTCAAGAATATGGAAAACACCCGTTGAATCACTTGGAATTGTCTTAAAAGCTGCACAAAAAGATTTTTCTTCCGTGCCTGAGTCAATATAGATAAGCTTGGCTCCGCTTATATGATCGTATTCGTAAACATCATAACCGCAGGAATCAAATCTTACCTTATTTGTAAATGTAAAGTTTTTCATAGTCTTCTCCTTTATGTAAATGAATTTTTATATTGATTATTTTCCAAGCATAATTTTTATAATCTCTTTATCGGTGGTGCTCATACCATCACGGGCAAGCATTCCGACGTTGCGTATTGTATTTTCAACACCCTTTGTAACTATTCCGTCACCGCCGTAGAACTGCTTATTCGCCTTTGCCATATCGCACCCAATAAGGCCCGCTTCAACAGCCATTGCAATTTTTGCAGCACACGAGGGCTTGGCACCGTCACAAATAGTTCCGGAAAGAATTGCAACCGCATTAACGAGAGTGTGAGCAATTTCACGGTATCTGCCACCTTGAAGATAGCATATTCCTGCTCCTGCTCCGACACCTGCACTGATTGCTCCGCAGTATGCAGAGAGTGTTCCAATTCCGGTTTTCTGATGAACCGTAAGTAAATCTGAAACAAGAAGTGCACGAAGCGTCGTCTCATCATCAATCCCGTTTTCTTTCGCGTAAACTACCACGGGAACAGATGCTGTAATTCCTTGATTTCCACTGCCGGAAATAATACATACAGGAAGCTCGCATCCACTCATTCTCGCATCACTTCCTGCTGCTGCATATGCCTTAAGCTTGTCCTTGAGAGATGACGTGCCGTTATTATATAGGATTTTTCCAATAGTTGCACCGTAATCGCTTCTCAGCCCCTCATCAGCAATCGCCATATTCATTTCGATCTGACGTTCAAGATATGGCCTTACACAGTTAAGCTCAACCGTATCGGCAAATTCAACTATGTCTTTGACGTTTAAGCAGGAACGGTCAGCATTCTTTATACTCTTACCCTTTTCTACCTGTTCATTTCTGTAACGTTCGGTTATATCTTCATTGTTTTTACTTACTTGAACTACATTTGTATGATAATCGGAGATTCTGACCTTGACCTTATCATCTGCTGCCAATGCCTTGATAAACAAATCAAAGTTGCAAGGGCTTTCAAGCTCTTCAAGAATAATCTGGTTATGCTCCTTGTAGTCCTGTATTGCCGGTATATCCTCAGCGGAAAGAGAGCTTAAAAGCTCAAGTTTCAAATCGTATCTGTCAGAAATAATACCTGCGGCAACAGCACTCTCAATCCCGTGCATTCCCCCCGTGGAAGGAACAATTACACTTTTGACGTTTTTGATGATATTTCCGCTAAGTCGAACAACAACTGTTTCGGGCAATTTTCCAAGCGCATCCCTTGCGATCGAAGCTGCATAAGCAATTGCAATAGGTTCGGTACAGCCCATAGCTACCTGAAGCTCCTCAATCAATATATCCTCATAAGTTTTAATAATTTCATTTGAAAGCATACAAACTTCCCCTTATAAAATAATTAAATTGATTTTATCACATTTACCGTTTCAAGTCAATAAATTCTGTTTATTTTTTTACT
>JAZNWX010000224.1:0-5449 GCA_045593575.1 Eubacteriales bacterium
TTTGCACCAGCTTATGACGGACAACGTCCTTGTCGGTAAACTGATGAATATGAATATCCTCAATATCCGAAAGAATGTGAGTTGCTATCGCAAGTCCACTCTTCTGTCCGTAGGGTAGGTCGGTCTGAGTAAGGTCACCCGTGATAACCGCCTTGGAATTAAATCCAAGACGTGTCAGAAACATCTTCATTTGCTCGGGAGTCGCATTCTGTGCTTCATCAAGGATGATAAAGCTATCGTCAAGGGTTCTTCCTCTCATATATGCAAGGGGAGCAATCTCAATTACCTGCTTTTCCATCTGTCTCTGATAGTTTTCTACACCCATCATATCATAGAGTGCATCGTAAAGAGGGCGAAGATATGGATCAATTTTGCTCTGCAAATCTCCCGGCAAAAATCCGAGCTTTTCGCCCGCCTCGATTGCAGGACGCGTTAGAATGATGCGTGACACCTGTTTATCGCGAAGTGCCTTTACAGCCATCGCAACAGCAAGATACGTCTTGCCCGTTCCCGCGGGTCCGATACCGAAAACTATAGTATTCTTTTTTATCGCATCCACGTACTGCTTTTGTCCAACGGTCTTTGCCTTTATCGGCTTACCCTTGCTTGTAACAAAAATGCAGTCGTCGCCAAAGCTCGCACTCAATACGTCACCGTTACCGTCACCAACCATTGAAATTGCATAGTCAACGTTCTGCTCAGTTATATCCGCACCGTTTTGTGCAAGAGAAACAAGGTGATTAATTACACGTGAAGCAAGTGCGACCTCGCCCTCGTGACCGTCAATCACAATGGCATCTCCCTCTGTTGCTCGGCGATTAGAAATTCGCACGTCAAAGGCACGCTCGATCGACTTGATATTACAATCAAAGCAACCAAACACCCTGCTCGTTATTTCATTACTCTCAACGTTAACAATTACTTGACTCATTTTTACCTCTTAAATAAAACTATCTTACCTCAAACTCCACTTGCTTTGCAATGTTGCAAATAGCAGTTACCGTACATTTCAGCACATATTTTCCATCCTCCACCTCACCGTGAAGCGTCTTTTTCAAAATCTGTGCTTCGGGCAGCTCTTCATCTATTCTCTTGCGAAGCTCCTCATATGCTTGTTCCATCGCTTCATTTTCGCTGATCTCAATCTCACGCATTTCATATGCATAATACTCATCAACCGAAATGGATACAGGCAGCTCGCCAAGTGAGAACGGATTAAATGCATATACATAATTTATTATATCATAACTCGTGGGCAAATTTCTATAGTTTGTGAAAAAATTTATCGATTTTCCGAAAAAAATAAGCGATTTTTTGCTTATTTTTTCACCCGTTGGCACTTTTTTTGTTTGAAAAAGAGAAATTTCTATCCTAAAGCTCTCTGTAACCCGTCCGTAAACCTTCCCCGATGCCCTTGAATACCTTATCGGTCCCTTCTCACTGTTGTAAATCCCACTTGCTATAAGCTCACCCGCACGAACAAAATCTCCCTCCTTGACGCTGGGAAATCCCGTATAAACCTCAAGAGAAACAATCTGTGCATCAAATTTTGAAACGAGGTTGGCAGGATTTGTTTCCTTTTCTCTGATCTCAGTATCTATCACCTCACGAACCTCAACGTGTGCCACATTGCCTGAAATGTTTACGGAAATCCAGGCAATATCATCATTGTTTATCATAACTCGCTGCTCTATTGAATCGGTGTCGAGCTTTTTAATAAAATCTCCCACACCAATTCCGTTTTCTTCAAGAGATTCGATTATCTCCTGTTCGCTCAATCTTTCGTTTCCCGTTACGTCAATTCGCCAAACGACACTTTGAGAGAGAAAAAACAGCAATATCGAAACGCATACTCCCGCAATAAGCCCCCACCTGTGCCTGTAGGCAGATAACCTTTTGGGTAAACCGTGTGCCCCCTCGTCTTTTGCTCGGATTTGCCAAATTCTGCACCCCGTCATTATCCTTTTGAACTGACTTGATGGTACATCGATATATACTGTTTTCTTCTCTTCATCAATTCTGACATCAAGATATGTAAGTCCGTATCTAATACAGAGATTGAAGAATTGCTCGCACTGCATACGGGGTATGACTATCGTATGATATCCAAATGCCCTTGAAAACCTACTCACCCTGCTTTTTCTTTTCATATCAGTTGCCCCTCATCTCAAATTTAAGCTCCTTAATCGCACCGTCAACACACACGTACCCACCCGAATATGACGTGCAATATAGCCCGCAACCGCGTATAATCAGAACATATTCCTTAAGTGCCAGCTTAATTTCCTCGTCGGCATAATGAATAATATGGCGACACTCCCTTACGCAAAGCTCCCTTGTTCCACGCATTTCGAGTATATCGTTTTCACCGAGTATTTCGTCAATTTCAAGAGCACGTTTGATTCTTGCACCCAGCTTTTCTTTGTTTTTCATATTTTATCTCTCCCAGCAAATATAATTTAGTATAATCTATGAAAGGACAGAAAGCAAAATGACGAAAAAAACAAAACCGAGAATCAAGCTCGGCTTTACCTTTAGTTTATCCATAATTGCATCCGTGTTCATTTTTGCTCTTATTTTAAAAAACTCTTCTCTTGCAAGCAAAGAGGTATCGGATGCACTAAAAATTTGCTCGAGTATACTGATACCGTCACTTTTTCCACTAACCGTAGCATCGGAAATTGTTACAAACAGCGGTGCGATTGAAAAAATAACCCAAGGACTGTGCAAACCGTTGGCGAAAATTCTCGGTGTGGGTAAAAGTGCAACCGTTCCTTATTTTTTAGGGCTTTTCGGCGGATACAGTTCCTCCTGCAAAAGTGCCGTTCTGCTCTATCAGAATGGAAAAATATCGAAGAAGGATTGCGAGAGCATAATTGCACTTTCCAATATGCCGAGTATGGCATTTATGACGGGATTTATTGGTATAGGTATCTTTAATAATTCAACCGTTGGTTGGAAATTATGGGTAATTGCCGTTTTATCAACTCTCATTCTTGGTATGATCAATAATTTGTTTTTCAAAAATAATCGTGAAATATATAGATGTGATAATTTGAGCAAGCCTCAAAAAATAAGGTTTTCACGAATAGTTGTTGACGCGATCGCTCATGCTGCACACACGATGCTTATAATATGTGCGTGCGTGATATTTTTTTCGGTTCTGATAGGTGTTTTAAGATTGAATATTAAAGCTGTTCCCATATCGAACGAAGCGAAGGAGCTGTTTCTTGGGATGTTTGAAATAACTAAAGGAATAAGCTCTTGCAAGAATATTGAAAATGACTCTCTGCGTGCGATTGCCTGTGCTTTTCTTGCAGGGTGGTCGGGATTTTGCGTGCATTTTCAAGTTATCTCTCTATGCGAGGATGCCGATATTTCGTTTAGAAAATACTTTATCTTTAAAGGTTTACAAGGGATAATCTGCCTTTTGTTAGCTTTTGTGATTTTCGAATTTAAATTTTGATTTGTAGAGTATTTGTTCAAAATACAGTAGGGACGCTTTCGCGTCCCTACTTTTTTATTTTTATTTTTGTTTTTTTCTGCAAAATACATTATACGCAAGGGGTATGATTACAGCTGCTATGCAAAGGTACACAAACAAATTACCAATGTAAGAATAAAGTGTTCTTGTGTTCGAAGCATAGACAGTATTAACAACATATCCCCTCTCAAATATGGGCATATCTTCAATGACTTTTCCCTTATCCGTTACAACCGAAGTGATTCCCGTATTTCCGCAGTTAACGGTATACTTACCCTGCTCCACTGCACGCAGAATATTTTGTGAGTGATGCATATTCATTGCCCGTGAGTCATAAAACCACGAGTCATTTGACGGCACAATAAGAATTTCGGCACCGTTTTTTGACGCGTCAATTGCGAGCTTTTCATAAATCGAATCGAAGCATAAAAGAGTTCCTATCTGTATTGCATTGTCCCCACTTGTTGCTCCAAAGCAGGTTACCTCATCCCCGGGTGTAATGTCCGAATCAAGCATATTGATTTGTGCGAGCGACGGCACGAGTGTTGAAAGAACATCACGCATCGGCATATATTCACCGAACGGAACGAGCTTCACCTTGGAATATGCTCCGATTTCAGAGGTTCCGTCAGGATAAAATGCCGAAACGGCATTATAGAAAATATCGTCATCCGTCTCATCATACACGTATGTACCGAGAACTATGGTAATATCCAATGACACAGCAAGAGAAGAAACCGCTTCGCTGATTTTCACATACTTATCATCTTTGGGCTTGATACGTGAATAAATATCCGACGGTAAAACTCCCTCGGGCCAGATAACCAGCTCTGCACCCTCATCTGCTGCCTTTATTGTCAGCTCCCTATAAATATCAAACGTTTCAGAATCGCTTATTTCATAATTTGATTGCGATTCAAGATTACCCTGAACCGATGCAACCGTCATACTTCTTGAAGCATCATTCAAAGGTATTAAATATAGCACGGAGCTGCAGAAAACGTGCAAGCAAAGTATAAATGCTGCCACCTTGATTGCCATTTTCCTTTTGTCTGAATACAAAATTGCGTATGCAAGAATAAAGTTGAAAAGAACGATTATAAATGTTAAGTAATATGAGCCAAAAAGAGAGGCGGTTTGCATAAGTATGGGCATTTCGGTTTGCGAAATCGCTACTCTGCCCCAAGGTATACCTGCCCAGGTGAATGTCTGCGTCCACTCATTTATTGTCCACAGTGCTGCAGCATAGGGTGCCAGAAGAATGGGATGATTTTTGAACAGCTCGGTTTTAATAAACCTTGAAATCAATACGAAAACAAGTGCCGAGAACACACTCTGCAAAGCAGAAAGACCTATCCAGGCAAGTGCGATAACACCAATTGCCTCTTCTTTTGTAAATCCTGCAAATTCAAGCGGATAGAAATATGTGAACCAATGGAATATGACAATATCAAAGCTCATATAGAAGATGAATCCGTCAAGATATGCCTTCCATATCTTGTATTTTTCACCCTCTGCCCGTCTGTACAGCATCATCGCAAGGGGAATCATCACAAAGTATGAGAGAAATCCGAGCTTAGCAAAGATTACCGTAAATCCAAGCAAGAGTCCGCTTAGCATTATATATATTATTGGTGGTATTTTTTTAAGAATTTTTATCATAATTATCTCCAACTAAATAAAGTCCTTTAAAAACCAAATATCATCACGACTCAGCTTGACCTCTTTTCCTCTGAGGTATCCGAAAGCACCGCTATCATCGTCAAAATCAAAACGCAAACGGTATGCATACAGTGCCTGATATTTGTATCCCTTTGCCCTGTCATCCTTGTTGATTCCGTATTTTCCGTCCCCAAGAAGCGGGTGTCCGATATAGCTCAAATGGGCACGAATCTGGTGCGTTCTGCCTGTAACAAGCTCAACCTCAAGCAAGCTCATTCCGTTTTTCTCAGAAACCACCCTGTA
>JAZNWX010000225.1:0-1640 GCA_045593575.1 Eubacteriales bacterium
ATGATAACCGCCAAGGACGCCTTTGACGATATGCAAAGGGGCTTTGTTTCGGGAACGGACGATTATATGATAAAGCCCATCAATATTAACGAGATGGTTCTTCGCGTGGGGGCTCTTTTGCGCCGAGCCCAGATGATAAACGACAGAAAGCTGATAGTCGGCAAAACCATGCTTGAGCTTGATTCCCTCTCGGTCTATACCGAAAGCGAGAATTTCATACTTCCTCAGAAGGAGTTTATGCTCCTTTATAAAATGGCATCATTCCCCGGCAAGATTTTTACACGTCATCAGCTTATGGACGAGATATGGGGATATGACAACGAGAGTGACACCCACACCGTTGACGTACATATTGCCCGCCTTCGCGACCGCTTTAAGAATAACAACGATTTTAAGATTGTGACTATGCGAGGCGTGGGATATAAGGTGGTTAAGCTATGAAAGAAAACCACACCACAAAAGAAAAAGAGGTCTATGAAAGCATACGCAAGCTGCGTCAGGGATTCAACCTTCGTTTTCGCCTGATTTTAACCGTTACCCTTGAAATTCTCATAAGTATTTTACTTGCAATCGGTGTTGACGCACTTTGCCAATGGATCTTCTCTGATTATTGGAATATTCCGCTTTGGGTTGACCTTGTAATTATTGCAATTCTCGTCGGTATTTTCGCAACGAACGCGCTGACCAGATGGTTCATAAAACCCATCAAGCAGATCGGCTCCGCTATGGAAAAAATCTCAGAGGGCGACTTCTCCGTCCGTCTTAAAACCAAGTCCAGCTCAAAGGAGATCAAAGAAATTTTCTCAGGATTTAATATGATGGCAAAGGAGCTTCAGTCAATCGAGATTTTACAGGGTGACTTTGTTTCAAACGTTTCGCACGAGTTCAAAACGCCAATCAATGCCATCGAGGGCTATTCTATGCTCCTTCAGAATGATGAAAATCTGACCGACGAGCAAAAGGAATACATCGAAAAGATTATTTTCAATACGCAGCGACTCTCATCGCTCACGGGCAGCATTCTCCTGCTCTCCAAAATTGAAAATCAGAGCATCGTTTCCAATAAAACGCAGTTCGACCTCGATGAGCAAATAAGAAAATCCCTGCTCACACTTGAGGGACAGTGGGAACAGAAGAATATCGAATTTGATATTGAGATGGATGACACGGATTTTGTCGGCAACGAGGCACTTTTGCATCACATCTGGGATAATCTTCTCAGCAACGCAATAAAATTCAGTGATGACGGCGGCGAGATCAGAATTCGCCTTCAGAACTTCCCCGATAAGATCGTTTTCACCATTTCGGATAAGGGCCCGGGCATTGACGAGGGATCAATAAAGCATATTTTTGACAAATTCTATCAGGGCGATTCCTCGCATAAGCAGGAGGGCAACGGACTCGGTCTTGCTCTTGTCAAAAAGATTGTTGACCTTGAGGGCGGTGTTATCTCAGTCGAAAATAATACCGACAAGGGCTGCACCTTTACGGTAATTCTGAAAAAAGTTCCTGTCACGGTAAATCAAGAAAAATAGAAAAACCGACGCTGAAATTTCAGCGTCGGGTTTTCTATTTTTCTTGATTTACCGTGACAGGGACTTTTTTCAGAATTACCGTAAAGGTGCAGCCCTTGTCGGGAT
>JAZNWX010000226.1:0-3500 GCA_045593575.1 Eubacteriales bacterium
CACAGATGTACCAATAATACCGATTATTCTCGTCAAGCGTGTGCAGAGCCCATTGAAATTCTGCCCGATGGAACTATTCCACAGGTGGAGATTACAACGAGTGGTTTTGATGCTACTCCACTGCTTGCAAAGGGCGAATATTCTGCTGCTTTGTGCTGTAATATTATCACCAAAAGACCTATAAGATTGGGTCTTGGCAAGGCACAAAGCAAGACACGAGTTGATGATGATGGAAATGACGTTTTCGTTGCAGACATTTCTGATGGTGCCGAGCTTGGCTACAAATATTTTGAATTCAAAGAATTGAAAAATATGAAAATAAATTGCCGTGGAGAGGGAAGCGGAACACTTCAAATTCTTATCGGTGAGAAA
Organism: Eubacteriales bacterium; assembly: GCA_045593575.1. Lineage (GTDB taxonomy): Bacteria > Bacillota > Clostridia > Oscillospirales > CAG-272 > RGIG4608. Next base: position 373 of record JAZNWX010000226.1, read on the forward strand.
AAGAAAAAATGCGCAGAAATAAGCGTTTCTGCTTCTTCCAAATGGAAGGAATATTACGTGGGTGTTAAGACTCCCGACGGGGTATATGCTCTGTACCTTAAATATGTGGGCAAGGGAAAAATTGATATAAAATCAATAGAGTTTGTTTGAGGAGTAGAATATGGGATTTTCTAAAGATTTTTTATGGGGAGCTGCTGCCGCTTCCGCTCAGATAGAGGGCGGATGGAATGAGGGCGGCAGAACTCCAAGTATTTGGGACATAGCACCCGAAAATAAAATAAAGAACGCTGATAACTGTCACGTTGCCTGCGACCATTATCACAGAATGCGTGAGGACGTAGCCCTGATGCGAGAGCTGGGGCTAAAATCCTACCGTTTCTCCGTTAGCTGGTCGAGAATTATCCCCGAAGAGGGCAGAGCAAATCCCGAGGGAATTAAGTTCTATTCTGACCTCATTGATGAGCTTATAAAGAATGATATTGTTCCTATGTTGACCGTTTATCACTGGGATATGCCAACTTGGGTTTACGAAAAGGGGGGGTGGATGTCCAAAAGCATCATTCCTCTCTTCGCTGAATATACGAGAGTGTTAGTTGAAGCATTCTCCGATAGAGTAAAGTGGTGGATGCCTATGAACGAGCCCGGTTGCTTCATTATGAACGGATATATGCAGGGAATTCACGCACCGTTCAAGCGCAACTATCTTGCCTTGTCAAAGCTGACTCGCAACTGTATGCTTGCTCACGCAGAGTCCGTAAAGGCAATAAGAAAGTATGCAAAACAACCCGTGAAGATAGGAATCGCTTTTTCAACAGGTGCTTACGTTCCTGATAATGAAACACCCGAGGAGATTGAGAGAGCGAGAACTCTTTCTGTTGAAAAGGGCTGTGGACTTATGGGTAATCGCTGGTGGATGGATCCGTTGCTTGCAGGCAAGCCCGTGAGAGCATATGGAATTTATTCTTCTAAAAAGCGCGATATGAAGGAAATATATCAGCCGCTTGATTTCATCGGACTTAATATTTACACTTCATATAACTACGCAGAGTGGGGTGCGGGAAATGAAAAAGCGCCCGACGATATGCCAAAAAACTCGCTTGGTTGGGTTATCGATCCGAGATGTATGTATTGGAACGTAAAATTCGTTTACGATAAATATAAGCTCCCAATAATGATAACCGAAAACGGTCTTGCCGCAAGCGATACCATAAGCGACGATGGCAGGGTTTGTGACCCCGATAGAGAAGAATTTATCAAGGGTTATCTCTCGGCCCTTAAACGTGCGGCAAATGAGGGCATTCCTGTTCTTGGCTATCAGCATTGGTCCATTATGGACAATTTTGAGTGGGCAGAGGGCTATGGAACTCGCTTCGGCCTTGTTCACGTAGATTACGAAACCCAAAAGCGCACTCTTAAGGAGTCAGCATACTATTATAAACACATCATCGAAACCAACGGTGAGGATCTATAATGCATTATTATATAGGAATAGATCTCGGCACGTCGGCAATGAAGCTTTTGTTAGTTCGTAGCGACGGCGAGATACTAAACACAGTAACTAAAGAATATCCCCTTGAATTTCCGAGAAACGGCTGGAGCCAGCAAAACCCTGAGGATTGGAAGATGGCATTATATGAAGGAATGACCGAATTGCTATCAGGATTTGACGCTTCGCTTGTAAAAGGTATTGGAGCAGGTGGACAGATGCATGGACTTGTAGTGCTTGACAAGAACGATGAGATCATTCGCCCTGCTATTCTTTGGAATGACGGCAGAACCGAAAAAGAGGTTGAATATCTCAATGAGGTTATTGGTAAGAAAAGGCTTTCCGAGCTGACTGCAAATATTGCTTTCGCAGGCTTTACTGCACCGAAAATTCTTTGGCTCAAAGAAAACGAGCCTGAAAATTTCGAGAGAATAAGCAAAATAATGCTCCCCAAGGACTATATCAACTATATTCTCACAGGAGTACATTCTTGCGACTATTCCGATGCTTCGGGAATGTTGCTTCTTGACGTAAAGAATAAATGCTGGTCGGGTGAGATGCTTGAAATTTGCTTTGTTAGAGAAGAACAAATGCCAATGCTTTTTGAGAGCTATGAATGTATAGGTAAAGTTTTGCCCGAAATTTCAGAAAAGCTTGGACTTCCCAAAGATGTAATTGTATGCGCAGGCGCAGGAGATAATGCCGCGGCAGCAGTTGGTACGGGTGTTGTCGGTGAGGGCGGTTGTAATATTTCTCTTGGTACATCGGGAACTGTCTTCATTTCGTCCGAAAAATTCGGTGTTGACAAAACCAACTCTTTACACGCCTTTGCTCACGCGGACGGCGGCTGGCATTTAATGGGTTGTATGCTCTCTGCGGCCTCCTGCAACAAGTGGCTTATGGAAGATATACTTAACACCACCGATTATGAGGGTGAGCAAGCAAAGATCACCGATGATATGCTTGGCGAGAATGACGTATATTTTCTTCCATACCTTATGGGAGAGAGAAGCCCCATCAATGATACCAATGCTCGTGGCACGTTTATAGGTATGACGATGAACACTAAGAGAGAAGAGCTAACACTTGCGGTGCTTGAGGGAGTTACATTTGCAATTCGTGATAGCGTCGAGGTGGCTAAATCTCTCGGAATAGAAATAAACTCAAGTAAACTTTGCGGCGGTGGTGCAAAATCTCCTCTTTGGAGAAGGATACTTGCAAACGTTCTGAATATAGAACTTGAGATACCACAAACCGAGCAAGGCCCCGGTATGGGTGGAGCAATGCTTGCGATGGTTACTTGCGGCGAATATGAAACAGTAAATGAAGCGGCAAAGCATTTAACCTCCGTTTCATGTGTTATCAAACCCGAGTTTGAGCTTGCTCAAAAGTACCAAAAGAAATATCAAAAATTCAGAAAAATATATCCTGCGTGCAAAGGCTTGTTCGCGGAGTTGAAATAGGAGGAATGAAAATGTATTTTCCTAATATCGAAAAAATAAAATATGAAGGACCTCAGTCCAAAAATCCACTTGCGTTTAAGTTCTACGATGCGGATAGAGTGATACTTGGTAAAACTATGAAGGAGCATCTGCCCTTTGCTATGGCTTGGTGGCATAATCTCTGTGCGGCAGGAACTGAT
>JAZNWX010000227.1:0-2056 GCA_045593575.1 Eubacteriales bacterium
GTTGCTTTGAAAGGAGGAAAATATGCAATTTGAAAACAAATTTATCGGTCTTACCGTAAAAGAAATACTTACAAATGAGCTTGGCTTTTCAAAACGTGCAATTACCTCCTTAAAAAACCGTCCTGACGGAATACTCATCAACGGAGAGCACGCGACCGTCAGGGCAATAATTAAAGAAAATGACGTTTTGACAATTAATCTTGACGATAAAGGTGTTAACAGCGAAAAGCTCGTTCCATCATTAACACTTCCCGATGTGATTTATGAGGACGAGGATATAATCGCAGTAAACAAGCCCCCTTTTATGCCAACCCATCAATCGCAAGGACATTTTTATGATACACTTGCCAATTCCCTTGCTTACTATTTCTCACTTAAGGAGCGTCCCTTCGTTTTTCGCTCAATAAATAGGCTTGACAGAAACACAAGCGGTATCGTTCTTGTTGCCAAGAGCCGACTTGCCTCGGCAAAGCTTTCAAATCAAATGAAGAATAACGGAATAAGCAAAAGCTATATCGTGATTTTACAGGGAGAGCTGAAGCAGGACGGGGGCACTATTGAAACCCACATAAGACGCAAGGAAAAAAGTATTATTCTGCGTGAGGTCTGTGACAAATGCGATGACTCTAAAATTGCAATTACCTCATACAAGGTTTTAGCAAGAAACAACGGTCTGTCATTGGTTCTGGCAATGCCTGTTACGGGAAGAACTCATCAACTGAGAGTCCATTTTGCACACCTTGGCTTACCAATACTCGGTGATGACCTTTACGGCAAAAAATCGGATTACATAAATCGCCACGCTCTGCACGCAGTTTCGATTTGCTTTGATCATCCCAACTCAAATGAGAAATTTGAGCTTTTTGCTCCCCTCCCACTTGATATGCAAAGCATTATTGAACAGTATTTTGGAAAGGATATTATTGAATATGGAAGAAAAAACTAAAATGAAGGTGCCGAAATTTGCCTATGTCTTGTTCGGAATTTCTATATTGTCTGCCGTGCTTTACGTCATCGCGATCAACAGCACCGCATTCGCCGATTTTTTTAACAGATACATCTCATCATTATTACGCGGAATTCTTGCTCTGATAACCAATATCCTTCCGCTGTCCTTTGCAGAGCTTTTAATCATCTTTTCTCCAATAATATTGTTTTTTATTATCAGATTTGCAATAAAAAAATTCTCTGCAAGCTGGCACGACGTTGGAATTTTCTGCGTTTCTGTTCTATCTGTCATCTCTCTTTTATTCAGCGTGTTCGTTTTTGCATTCGGAATGGGATACCACAACTATGCGCTTGACAAAAAGCTGGAGCTTGACAAAAAAGAAGTAAGTGCCAAGGAATTGGCTCAGACTGCCGAGTGGTTGATAGGAGAGGTAAACGCATCTCTTGACCGCGTTGAATTTGAAGAGAAAAGCTCGTCAATCAGCCCGCACAGCATCAGAGAAACAAATAATATTCTTCTCGATTCCTACAGTAAGCTTAGTGAAGAATATGAATTTCTTCCAAAGCTCACGTCATACGTTAAGCCCGTTATGCTCAGCGAGCCAATGACTTACACGCACATTTCCGGAGTTTACACCTATTTCACAGGCGAAGCAAACGTCAACACCAATGCTCCCGATTACTCAATTCCCTACACAATAGCACACGAGCTTGCCCATCAAAGAGGTATTGCCCGCGAGGATGAGGCAAACTTTATCGCTTTTCTTGTGTGCATCAATACAGAGGACGGCTACATCAGATACTGCGGCTATATGAACCTTTGCGAATATGTTCTTAACGCACTTTACGGTGCCGATTACGAGCTGTGGGAGGAGTCCTTTAAAAAGCTTGACAGCCGTGCGGCTTACGAAATGCGTGCATATAATGAGTTTTATGAAAAATACAGGGACAACGTTGTCGGTGAGATAAGCGGAGCAATAAACGATGCCTATCTGCAGGCAAACGGTACAGAGGGTACAAAGAGCTATGGGCTTGTGGTGGATCTTGCGGTAGCTTATTATCACAAAGAAATAGAAAATTGAATATCATATTAAAGGGATTATTTTAA
>JAZNWX010000228.1:0-2035 GCA_045593575.1 Eubacteriales bacterium
CATCGTAGAAAAAGTAAAAAGGAGATAATTATGTCAGAAACCAATTTCAACAAAAACATCGGAAACCAAAATTCACGTATTTCGGCTGAGCTGGCAAATGCAATCAACAAGCTTTGTGAAAGAGCTAAGGATTGCGACAATCAAAGACTTATACTTGCAGTGGGTGAACTTAAAGCATACTACCGTGCATACGAGCGTACGGGCGATTCGCTTCTTCTTGAGGATATTGTTCTCGGTCTTGTTAATGTTGTGAATGAGCTTTTGACAACCGATGAGGGTTTGCCTTCAGCATTTGATTTCGATAATAAGCCCCAAAACTCATTTTTGGCTATCGATAAAAAAACAGGTAAACTTCTGGGCAACTGCCATGCCGATTTCAAGGGTGGCTTCTCACCGTTTGAAGATAATAAAATGACGAGGATGCCCGTTACATTTGAAGATCTGATGAAGGCGTTTGAGGATAGAGTTTCTCAAGAGTCGTCGCAGAGGGGAACTGCATCCACAACCACCGCCAGAATTTATTCCAACTGTCTTCGTAATGAGTTGCTCTTTGGAAACGGTGAGTATAATTTGACGAATGAAATCGACATTGAACAAGTCAAGAGAGCGATCGATGTTGCCATTTCAAGACTCAGAGAGGAAGTGGAATGCTTGCGTAGGGAAGGTAGTACCAAACGACACAGAACCAACGAGCTTGCAGCTCTTAACAAATTAAGAAAGCTGCTCGATGTTCTTTTCAGAGATATTCAACCGTCTTACATCAGTGTATTGAAGTAAAGGAGAAAAATATGAAGGTAACTGATTTTTTGAAGGAATACTCCGCATTCGTGCTTGACTCGGGATTATCGCAGTTTTCTGCTGATCAGTATAAGAGTTATTTAAAAAATGCTTGCAAAAAGTTGCCTGCAATTACAAACCATCTTGAGCTTATTGCAGAGAGTAATAATGCAAGTGATCAGGCAATTTATGCCGAGCAAATGAACGCGGCAATATGCTCGGCACTTTCCGACGCAACTTGTTCGGTTACTAAGAAATCTCTTTCTAACTACAAATGTGCAGTTACTGTGCTTGTTGCGTATATTGCCGGCTTTGATTGGGTAAAAGGAGAGGGAGCATCCCAAAGGGTAACTCTCACCCGTGTCAGTGAATATAGTAAAAAAGATATAAAAAGGGTGTTTTTGTCACGTGTTAAAACTCAGGACAGATTCAGCTACTCCTACGGAGTTTTTGCCGCACGAATTCTTCAGAAGATTGCAAGCCGTCATAAGTTGAAAATATTTAATAATATGGTCGATGAGGTTAAGTTTCTTGTCGGTGCCGACAAAAACAAGTTTATCCTTTTTAAGAACATTGATAAGCTCATCATTGACGTCGACGGCCACGTATATATTGATTCAAAAGGAAAAACCTATCCCCTTTATACTGAGGTTGTAAAAAACGGTGTCAGCTCGGGATATGAAGCTACTACTGTCAAGACTATGAGAGATTTAAGCCTTGACCACGATACTCCCCTGTATTACACGTTAAAGGATGCTTTGGACAGTATGCCCGAATACAAGAAGCTCTCTGATTCAGTAAAGCATCATATAAATTCGTTGAAGAAGATCGAGGCTTCAAAGTTCAGCACTGACTATTTTAAAAAAATATACCCCTCGCTTGGAATTGATGAAAATGCTCTCCTTAAGGAAATGAGCGAGTTTTTGGACGGAACAAAAATGACCGTTATGTTCACACCATACAACTCCTCCAAAAACAAAAGCATTTGAGTTTTTGAGCAAAAAGTATCATATAATATATTACATAGCAAACAGCAGCGGACGAAATTAACCCGTCCGCTGCTGTAGTGTTTTTTAAAACGTCCTATTGTCAAATTTGCGAACCCTATTACTAAACAATATAATTTATTATTAAATTTGAAGAATTTTGTTGAAAAAACAGGTATTATATATTAGAGGGTATAATATTACCATAATTTTTTAATTTAATCATTATTTTAAAAATGATTAAATTGATGTTGACAAATGATCATAATAGG
>JAZNWX010000229.1:0-3508 GCA_045593575.1 Eubacteriales bacterium
CAGGAGCAAATGTACGGCTCAACGTCCTCAACGCGTATCTCACCGTAGTTTTTCTCACTCGTTCCCGTCTTTGCTGCAATTTTATATCCGGCAACGTAAACGTTCTTCGCACCGCCGTCACCCGAAACACCCTCTTCAAGAATAACTGCAAGCTTGTCACAAACATCCTTGCTTATAACCTGACGTTTGATCTCGGTTTCGTGCTGGTAAGTTACGTTACCCTCCTTGTCAGTAATCTGCTCAACAAGGTAAGGCTCCATCAGATATCCGCCGTTAGCAACAGCGGCTATCGCCATAACGTGCTGTATAGGTGTTACGTTGAAGTTCTGACCGAAAGTGTTTATTACAAGGTCAAGCTCTGTCATATTACTTTCGGATGCTATAATACTGTTAGCCTCGGCGGGAAGATCAATTCCCGTTTTTTCAAGATAACCGAATGCTTTGAAATATTCTAAGAATTTTTGCTTTCCAAGACGTTCACCGATTTCCATAAACCACACGTTGCACGATTGTACAAGTCCCTGTGGGAATGTAAGATCTCCATGTCCGTCTGTAACGTGGCAATGTATACGGTGTTTGCCGAACTGTCTGAATCCACCGCAGAAAACCATATCATCAAGTTGAATCTTGTTTTCTGTGAGTCCCATTGAAGAAGAAACAACCTTAAAAGTAGAACCCGGAACGTATGAATCAGAAACTGCCTTGTTTCTCCACATTTCCATCAGATACTTTTGTCTTTGCTCTTCGTATTCTTCAGTGCCTTCTACAAGTCCGTCCTCTAAAAGGAAGTTTGAATAGTACTCATTGAGTGACCACGGATCGTTAAGATCGTAACCGGGCACAGTAGCCATACCCAGAATTGCTCCCGTCTTCACGTTAACAACTATTCCGCAGGCTCTACTCAATGCTCCGCACTCTCCAACAGTTGCAAGCAACTGCTTTTCAAGGCATTGTTGAATAAATGTATCTATTGTTGTAGTTAAATTTCCACCGTTTTGTGCAGGAATGTAGCTTTCGTATTCATACGGCATCTCATTTCCGTAAGAATCTCGTGCCGTAACGTAATAACCGTCAGTTCCCGCAAGGATTTTGTCATACTGTGCTTCGAGTCCGTAAACTCCGTCGCCGTCCGAGTTTGTAAAACCAACAACGGAAGAAGCAAGAGAGGAATTGGGGTAATATCTTGTGCTCATCGCCTGAATATGAATCATATTTCCGTATTCATTTTCATCAATGAATTTTCTTACCTCATCTGTTTTCTCATCCATTACGTTTTTTGCTATCGTTCTGTCGTGATATTCCGTAAAGGATGTATGTCTGAATACATCTTCATATTTTAAGCCGAGAATTTCTGCAAGTCCGTGCGAAATATCTTCGGCATAATTTACGTTTTTACCCTCGCTGTCCGCTTTTTGTTGATTGCTTAATATTGACGAAGGAGAAATGAATATTCTGTACGTTGTAATATTAGTGGCAAGCACGTTGCCGTTTTTATCATAGATTGTTCCCCTCTCGGCTGCCACCGAGGACTGTGTTGTTATCTGATCTATGACATTCGAAAGATATTTGTCGAAGTCAACTGTCTGTATCCAAAAAATTCTTCCCAGAAGTATCGCAAACACAAGCAATATTCCAACAAGAACCGTTGTGGCTCTTTTTAATCTTTCGTGACTTATGGATTGATTATTCATATCATCACGCTCCTTTTTCCAATTTGCGAAAATAAACGGTGAGAGCCGGATTCAAGCAAATGGGCCGTTGCTTTTGCTCCGCACCGTGTGTCTAACCTCCACGAAAGACACTTGGTTGCTCTTCACCGTTTTTCAAATGTGGCAAATGGAAAGATTTCTGCCTTCTTTATCTTATTCTGTGAAGGCATTTTTTATGATTTTTCATTCAAATTGCTGAAAAATCCATTTTAGTAGTGAGCCAAAGGAAACCTTTTCGGATTCTTCTTTAGCAAACTCATCTGTTTTATTGGTGTTTATATATTCAAAATTTACATGTTCCTGACTTATCATACCAAGCTGTTCCTTAGCAAACGTTTCTATGTCTGCTGCGGCATTCTTTTTGTCAAGATCCGTTTTAAGCTCTGCAATCTCCATATCAAGTACGGCGATTTTATCTTCAAGCTCATTCTGCTCGCTCTGTGCAGATCCAAGCAAAACCGCAGAACCAACTATCATCAAAAGCGACAAAGTAATAACAATTATCGCGAGAATAAGCATTCCCGGGATTTTGTTTTTTCCGCCGTTAACGATTTTTTCTTCTTTTCTCTCTTCAAGAGGTATCCAGGTTTTAGCCGCTTCCCTTGCAACCTCTTTTATGGTAGTTGATGCCTTGCTTCGCCCTGCCCCGGAAGTACCGTTCTTTTTACTTGGTGCCTGCTTTTTTGCGGTCTTGGGATTTACGCGGTCAGCTTCGGCACGGAGCTTTGCTTTTACATCATTTTTATTATCATTATTTTTCATTTTATCTTTTTTGGAATATCTTACTTCATCTATATTCTGCAAGACAACTGCCGTATCAAGCTCAGGGCTTGAATCGGGAGTATATTCGCGAGATGCCTTATATGCCCTTCTTGCATTGGTACGCATTTCGATCTCGCGTGACTTCTGCTCGGCATATTCGGGACTGCGATCATAGGTTGCACCGCGTTTTTCATACCTTTTAAAAAGTTCATCAAGCGCTTTTTCCTGATTGTCGGCGTTCTGAACTTTTTTCATCGCGGAGCTTCCTTTCTATCTATATTCTCTCTGCAACTCTGAGCTTTGCACTCTTTGAACGGCTGTTCACGGCAAGCTCCTCGTCGCTCGGAAGGATTGGTTTTTTTGTTATTATTTTAATTTGGGGCTTGTTACCGCACACGCACACAGGAAAATCCTTGGGACAGGTGCAACCCGATGCAAGTGTATTGAATGTCTGCTTAACAATTCTGTCTTCAAGCGAGTGGAAGGTGATTATCACGATTCGACCTCCCTTGTTCATCATATTAACCGCCGCTTCAATAGTTGGAGCGATTACGTCAAGCTCTTTGTTAACTTCAATTCTGACTGCCTGAAAAACTCTTTTAACTGAGTTCCATTCTTCCTTTCTCGCAAAAGGAGGAATTGATTTTTTGATTATCTCAACAAGTTCGCCCGTTGTTTGTATCGGTCTTGAATTGATTATGCCCGACACGATTTTCGGAGCGAATCTTTCTTCGCCAAATTCGTAAATAACTTTTTTTAATTCGTCAGCGGAATATTCGTTAACAACGTTATACGCACTTCTTGTTGCTCGATTATCCATTCTCATATCAAGAGGAGCATCTGCCATATATGAAAAACCGCGCTCCGCCGTGTCAAGCTGATATGATGAAACACCAAGGTCAAGAAGAAGACCGTCTATTTTATCAATCCCGAGATTGTCAAGCACCGTTTTGATGTTTGAAAAATTATCTCTGACAATTTTAACCTTGTCACCAAACTGTTCAAGACGTTCGCCAATAACCTTTATCGCATCCTCA
>JAZNWX010000230.1:0-2729 GCA_045593575.1 Eubacteriales bacterium
TTTGAGCTTTACTATATGAAGGATGGAAAATGTCACTATGTTATTGATGACAATTCTTTTGACATTGTTTCCGGCGACATCATTCTGATTCCGTCAGGTACAATTCACGGTACGAATTACGGCTCAAAGCCCTGCACCAGACTGCTTTTGAATTTTCCCGAAAGTTTTATTTCTCCCGAAATTCTTGCAGCAATTAAATCAATGGGATACATATATAGAAATACCGAAACAATTCCGGCTATCAATGAATTATTCTATCTGATAGAACAGGAGTATCTCAGAAGTGACTCCCTTTCTCGCTCTGCTCTTAAAGCATATACGGAAGGTATCCTTATGATTATGATCAGAAAAAGCAAAAAGGTTGAGGAAGGAAGAAACTCCATTGTTGAAGCTGCTGTAAGATATATTCAGGCAAACTACACATCGACAATACGTCTTGCCGATGTGGCTAAAATGCTCTCTGTTAGTGAAGAGCATCTTTCACGTCTGTTCAAAAAGGAAATTACATTCGGCTTCAGCGAATACATAACTCTAATCCGACTGCAAAAAGCAGAGCATATGCTCAAAAATGAGCCAAGCCGTGCGGTTACGGAGGTAGCATATGCTTGCGGATTCAATGACAGCAATTACTTTTCTTACAAGTTTAAAAAAGCATACGGGCTGACCCCATCTGAAGTCAGGGACGGAAAAGAAAACGAAACTCCCCTCCCGCCAAACCACACTAATTAATAGAGGATTTATAAATGACTGATTTACTTTTTGTTATCAATGCTATCCTGCCTATTATTTTGATGATAGTCGTAGGATACATTTTAAAAAGAATAAAGCTTTTGGAAGAAGATACCGCAAAAAAGCTCAACACCTTGGTTTTCAGAGTGTTTCTGCCGATAATGCTTTTTCTCAACGTATATCAAATACAAAGCTTTTCAGACATTGATTTTACTTTCGTTTGGTATGCAATAGGAATTACCGTTCTTCTCTTTGCCATCGGTATTCCCGTAATTGGTCTTTTATTCAAGGAAAACCGCCAAAGAAGTGTTATGCTTCAAGGCATTTTCAGAGCTAATTACGCACTTGTCGGAATACCTCTTGCACAATCACTTTTCGCAGATGAGGGCAGCAAAATGGCAGCACTGTTATCTGCATTTATTGTACCAATTTTTAATATTTTGGCAGTAATCTGCCTCACTATATACTCTGCAGGTGATAAAAAGCCCAGTATTTCGGGGGCACTCAGAGGCATTGTAAAGAATCCTTTAATTCAGGGTATTTTTTGTGGATTTGTAGCTCTCGGTTTAAGAGCAGTTTTTGTTGAACTCAATATAGATTTTCGTTTAACTGATATTGCTCCTGTGTATAAAACACTTGAAAATCTAAAAAGTATTGCAACTCCACTCTCACTTTTGGTGCTTGGTGCAAGATTTGAAATTTCAGCTATTCCCCATCTTAAAAAGCACATAATCATAGGTGTTGTTAACCGAGTAGTAATAGTCCCGTTTGTAGGAATAGCACTTGCTCTCGCTTTGAACAGATTCACGGGCCCTCAATTCGCCAGCTTTATTGCTTGCTTCTGTACTCCTGTTGCTGTCTCAAGCGTTCCCATGTCACAGGAAATGGGTGCTGATGCAGACCTGATGGGACAAATAGTTGTTTGGACAACTGTGTTTTCTGCCTTCAGTATTTTCATCGCTTCTTACGTTTTAAGAGTGATTGGGATATTCTGAAATATCAATAAAATCAAGGTTTTCGCAAGAAAACCTTTTTTTGTTGAAGTTTTTATGAACAAGCATTGTGCAATTTATCAAAAAAATATGTTGGTTTTTTGTAAGAATATTAGAATTTACGCTTTTTGGAAATTTTGTTATTAAATTCACACTAATTTTATTGATTTTTTTTATTATTTATGGTAGAATATACACAATGGCATAATGTTTTTAAAATTCACAAGTATTGTGCTAAAGAATGGAGGAATTCTATGAAAACTAAATTAAGAACAAGGGTTGTATCGTTCTTACTCGTAGCACTTATGGTGCTCCCGTTGATGATGCCCCTCATGGCTGTTTTTGCAGCTGATGAAACAACTTATGTTTTGGACGTTGGCTCTTTGCCGGATGTTCCGACAAATACTAAGACAGATGGTGACACAGATACTTGTGGTACCGATAACTTCTTCACGCTTCACTATAAAGCGGCAACTAAGGTTGAGGCAAATTCAAAATCCTTCCTTGGTTTTAATGGAACGAAGCGTATTGACTTCCAAGGTGCTACAAACTTTACCGATGTTATCGCGGGTTGTATTTCATTTACAACTCAGGCATCAGCTACAGTAAAGGTTTTCTGGGTTTCCGGTGCTGATGGCAGACAAGTTTGTATTTATAATGAAAACAAAGAGCTCGTTACTCAAACATCTGAAGAGTCAGTGAAAAACGGCCTTTACGTATCCACCCTCTCTCTTGACGGTGAAGGCAAGTATTATCTTGGCGGTGTGAATGGCAACAACTACATCTACAAAATAGAAGTAACAACAAAGACCATTGATAAAGGCCCAAGAGCTGATTGGAGCACAGTTGCAGTTCCCTCAATTGCTTCCGTTGTTGCTAACGAAAACGGTACAATCGGTGTTTCTACAAACGCTTTGGTTGACCACCACGGTGCTGACTATCTTACAGTTAACATGTACAAGGATGGCAAGATAATTTCCACAGCGAAATCAAGTCGGAGGCCAAGCG